>JACQZC010000063.1 GCA_016207905.1 Nitrospirota bacterium
GAATCTTTCTTTTGATTCCGAACAAGTCGGAAGGATTCCCGACAAGCGGGAATGACAGCGAAAACGGACATTATTATGCAGGTATTAATAATTAGAATTTAAATTTTATTTTATGGAATTAAGAATCTGTCGTGCTTGATAGTAGTCGGGGTTTATTTGTAAAGCCGTTTCTAATTCTTTGCGCGCTTTATCTAACTCCCCTTTGTCGATATAAACAATGCCGAGATTATAATGTGCCTCTACAAGGTCAGGCTTCAGTTCTATGGCTTTTTCAAAGTCTTTAATGGCGGACTCATATCTGCCGAGTATACCGAGCGTAATTCCTTTGTTATTCCATGCATTTGCAAAATCGGGCTTCAGTTTGATGGCTTTTTCGAAGTCTTTGAGGGATTCCTCGTATCTGCCGAGTTCACCAAGCGCAATTCCTTTGTTATTCCATATATCTGGATCGTGAGGCTTCAGTCTTGATGCGATTTGATATTGTTCTATGGCATTGTCAATGAAGCCTTTCTCGCAGTAAACAAGGCCGAGGTTATTATGCGCCTCTGCATCATCCGGTTTCAGTATCAATGCAATCAGATATTGCTCTATTGCCTTGTCAATTAAGCCTTTCTTATAATAAACATTGCCGAGATTATTGTGTGCTTCTACATAATCCGGCATTAGTCTTAATGCGATTTGATATTGTTCTATGGCATTGTCAATGAAGCCTTTCTCGCAGTAAACAAGGCCGAGGTTATAATGTGTCTTTGCATCATCCGGCTTCAGTCTTATGGCAATCCTTCAGTCTTATGGCAATCAGATATTGCTCTATTGCTTTGTCAATTAAGCCTTTGAATAAGTAAGCATAACCAAGGTTATTATGTGCTCTTGCACGGTGAGGAGATTTTTTAATTATATCTTCCCAAAGACTTATCTCGCTTTTCCACACAGTATTTCGTGCATAAGTGGCATATGAAAGCACAAGTGGTATTAAAGTTAAAAATGACAGTATAGCTGTCTGAGTCTTCTTATTCTTAAGCCTTTCTGTAACTAAAAATGCTCCAATGGCTATAGCTGTAAACACCCCAACAGAAGGCAAATAAACCCTGTATTCATTGATTACCATTGGTATCGGTATTATGCTTGATTCAACTGAAAGGGCTATAAAAAACCAGAAAATTCCAAAGGCAATAAGCCTTAATACTGGAGAGAACTTAGACCTTATAAGAAAATAAAAAGCAGAGCTAAAAAGAAAGATTAGAAAAAGAAAGGACAAAAATACCTGTGGATTTAAAAATGAATTGAATACAGGGTAGTCATAATCTATATTCTGATTTATAGGTAAAAACAAAAGCCTTATGTATGTGACAATTACCCTGAACTGGGTTAAAAGGTATGTTTTCTTTGCGGTATCCTCATAACCACCTACTATAGTAGTTATATCTCCTATGATTTCTCCAACAGGCTTATCGATGCCTATAAGAGAAATTGGGATAATAAGCATGGTCAGAAGAAGTGGGACAAGATAGAGGATTCTTTTCAACCGTGAACCTTTAAAAAAGAAAAACTCATAAAGCATTATAACTACTGGAAGTGTAAATGCATTTTCCTTAGTCTTCATTGCAAGAATGGCTGAGAGAAGGCTACCCAGATAGAGCAATAAAGCAGTAATTATCTTTTTGTCATTGTGAGCCGAAGGCGTGGCAATCCCTGAGATTGCTTCGGGGCTATTGCCCCTCGCAATGACATATGGGGTCTTCTCTTTTACACAGAGCCTCCATTTAATATAAAGAACAATCGATAATAAATAGAAAAATGCACAAAGAGAGGCAAACCTCTGAAATATGTATGTAACTGCCTCTGTCTGTATGGGATGTGAGACAAAAACAAGGGCGGAGAAAAGGGCAATGAGATTGCTTCTGCCGATGCTTCGGCATCGCAATGGCAAGGTGATTGCTTCGTCGCTTACGCTCCTCGCAATGACAGGAGAGGTGTCATTGCGAGCCTCACCCTGTCTGTCATTGCGAGCCGAAGGCGAAGCAATCCCTGTTGGTCTTGTCAGAAGATAAGGAGTCTTGAATGTTAATACAACAAGAAAATACACAAGCAAGGCATTAAGGATATGAATTGAAAGGTTTACAATATGGTAGCCTCTTACATCAAGCCCGTGAAGTTTATAATTTAAGGCAAATGTAAGGTAACCAATATATCTATTTTTGAGGGCACCATAGTATTCTCCCAATCCCATTGCTTCTGAAGGCTTGAGAAAATAACTGAGGTCCTTAATAATTGGGTTGTCTGTTATAAACTTCCCCTCATCCCATTGAAACGGTGAATCAAATGTATTTGAGTATGCAAGAAGACCAATGAGTGCTATGAGGGTAAGGTGGATGACAGGCTTGCTGACTAAAATAGAAATCCTACTCATGGATTAATTTAACATGTTTTGTATCACAGTTCCGGGAAATTTTGGATGTTGTCAGTCAATGGTCAGGGCTTGAAGCCCCCCAGTCATGTTTTGTCCTTCTTCTATGGGTAATGTATTTTTCTGCTGAAAGAGCAGAGACACAGCCATTCGATGCAGAAATAACCACCTGCCTTACCTCTGTGCATGTAACATCTCCTGCGGCAAAAACACCGGGGATTGATGTCTCCATGAGCCTATTTGTGGCAATGCATTCGTTTTCGTTAAGCTCGAGCATTCCGCCTAAGAAATCCACCACAGGCCTGTTTCCGTGCATATATATAAAGACCCCTGAGACCTCAAGTGTAGCCTCCTTATGAGTATGGTCGGTCATCTTTAACCTTTGGACGACATCTGTGCCTTCGATTGCCTTAACAGTGTGTCCTAAAATGACCTTGAGATTTGGGGATTTAAAGACAGGGTTGTCCTCACTTACCTTGAAGGCATTTAAGGCTGATATGAGATAGACGGTTTCGGCATGCCTCGTCAGAATCCCTGCCTCCTTAACTGCCTCCTCCGAGTCTCCGACCACAGAGACCTTCTTGCCCTTAAAAAACGGTGCATCGCAAATAGCGCAGTAGCTTACCCCTTTTCCTAAGAACCCTGCCTCGCCTTTGATAGAGGGCTTTCTTGCCATTGAGCCTGTTGCGAGGATTACTGTTTTTCCGCTATATGTTTTATCCATTGTAAAGACCTCTTTGAGATTTCCCATGAGGTTTACGCCTACCACCTGTGCCTCTATGTATTCTGCTCCGAAACCCACTGCCTGTTTTCTGAATATGTCAAGAAGCTCCTTGCCTGTCATTGGCTTACATATGCCGGGGTAGTTTTCTATCTTATGTGCAAAGGCTAATGCACCGGCAGAGGATGATTTATCGAGCACGATTGTTTTTAGCTTTGACCTTGCCGAATACTGTGCCGCAGAAAGCCCGGCAGGTCCTCCGCCTATGATTATTACATCATATAGCTCTTCTGGCATTACCCTTCCTTCTACTGCTTTTAATTATTATACAAAATTAGAACTATTTAGGGAGTATTGTGGAAGAAAAGGACTCATACAGCGACTTTAAGGGGTTTGACAGTTATGTCTTCGGCAGGAATCTCTTCTCCGTGGGCTCTAAGGCTTTCAATATAAAGCTTAATGGCATCCTGAATATTCTCAATTGCCTCATCGTAAGTATCTTTATTCATTATTATACAATAAATCTGTTTTTAAAAGGCTTAAGTAGTGTGTGGGGAACTACACCCTTGAAAAAGCTCTGCTAAGAAGCTTGAGGGATTTCTTGATGGTCTTGAGGTCGGAAGGGGAAATCCTTGATAATATATCAGCCTTCTGAGGAAATAAGTCTCTTACTGCTACATTGAGAGCCTTAGCTATCCCTGCCAAGGAGTTTAAACTGGGGTTCACCTCACCCCTTTCTATCTCTCCGATGAATTTATAGCTTAAACCTGCCTTTTCACCTAATTCTTCTTGAGTCAGAGCCTTTATTTTCCTTAAAGTTCTTATCGTTTTACCCAATTCTTTCTGTATGTTATCCATAAATCCCTCTCTGGCATTATAGGTAGTTTATCCGTACCTATAAACCCACTATGTGTATATTTTTCTTGACAAATATCACTTATATGTGGTATTTATCCAAAACTTAAATAGAGGAGGGGTTATGGGTAGGATTTTAAGAAGAAGGTTGTTGGGTTTGGTTGCCATAGGGGGTTTCGGGTTGGTCTTAGTGGGCTGTATGCCTATGATGACAAGTGGAAGTGCAAAAAAAGAACTTATTCTGACTAAAGAAATACAGTTGGAAGAGGCCAGAGAAAAGGCAGAAAAGGCTTGTAGAGAAGTAAAATTAATCCCAAACTATGGGGGAATGCCAATATTAGGAGGGCTGATACAGGAGCGGAGGGATTATTTGGGGTGTGCAGGCTTGAAATCCTATGGTCTAAACATATCCTTAAAAAACGAAAATGACTTAGTAAAAAAAGTAGAAGTAATTGGAAACGTTCATGGTAGTTATTGGACTTTTTTCTTTATACCACTCCAAGACGAAGAGAAGGTAAGACAAGAGCTTAATGAAAAAATTAATGACACCATCAACAAATATTTCTCCACCCTAAAAAACATGGGTATTGAGTAAGGGACTATAACGGATAGACTTTAACTAACAGGTTCGGAAAAAGAGGGGGGCATCCGCCCCCTATTTTTTTATTTTATATCGTATGTCCATGCTTTATTATTGTGGGAGATTAATTATATGCTATAATAACAAATACGAAGGAGATAAACTGAAATGCCTGTAGCCCAAAGGATTAAAGCCAAACATCCATATATCATTTCACTTAAAACCCATTGTGGGGGAAGTCCTGTAATTGCTGGCACTAAGTTCCCAGTGCGGTCAATAGTGTTTTATATCTTGAGACAAGGCATGACACCAGAAGAACTTGTAAAAGAATTTTCACATCTTACCCTTCCACAGGTATATGACGCCCTTTCTTACTATTACGAAAACAGAGAAAAGATAGACGAAGAGTTATCCGTGAGTGAAAGTGATTTAAAGAAACAGGCAACATCCTGCTAATGTCTAAAATCTCACTGTATCTTGATGAAGATGTTAGGGTGTTATTAGCAGAAGTGCTCCGCAAGATTGGTAAAAGTTAAAACTCCTTTAAGATATTATAATAAGTATCTCTCTGAGCAGGCTTAAACCCTGCATTCTTTATTGCTTTAATTATATCCTCTTTTGAGGCAATATGTCTTACCCCGGTTGCAGAAACAACATTTTCCTCAATCATCGTTGAGCCTAAGTCATTTGCACCGAACCTCAGTGCTATCTCTGCAAGCTTTATCCCCTGAGTAACCCATGATGCCTGTATGTTTGGGATATTGTTTAGATAGATTCTTGAGATGGAAAGCACCCTCAGATATTCAACTCCTGTGGCAGGAGGAATCTTTTTTGCGTATTCAGTATTTCCCGGCTGAAAAGGCCATGGAATAAATGCAGTAAAGCCTCTTGTTTCGTCCTGAAGCCGTCTTATTGAGTTTAGGTGCATGATTATGTCTTCAGGTTTTTCAACTGAGCCAAACATCATCGTAGCAGTTGTCCTCATTCCAAGCCTGTGTGCATCCTCCATTACCTTGAGCCACTGTCCTGATTTAATCTTTCTTGGACTTATTATGCTTCTTATCCTGTCTGAAAGGACCTCGGCACCACCTCCGGGTATGGAGTCAAGCCCTGAGGACCTGAGTAATCTTAATGTTTCTCTTATAGTAAGATTCGATTTCTCTGCTATATAAGTAATCTCAGGCGGAGAGAAACCATGTATGTTTATATTAAACCTCTTCTTTATTGCCATGAGGAGATTCATATAATATTTTATGTCCAATTCAGGATTCAGTCCGCCCTGAAGGAGGATTTGTGTGCCCCCAAACTCGATTGTCTCTTTTATCTTTTTATAAAGCTCTCTCCTACTTATGACATATGCATCGGGGTCATCCCTGTCACGAAAGAATGCACAGAATCTACATTGGTTTACACAGATATTGGTGTAATTTATATTCCTGTCTATAATAAATGTAACAATGCCTCCTGGATGAAGGCTTTTGCGCACATCGTCAGCCATTCTTCCAAGCTCAAGAAGTGGTGCTGACTTAAATATCTTAAGGGCATCTTTTTTAGTCATATTTTTCTATCTCGTTATAGAACGAATCCCTTTCAATAGGAATCCTGCCTGCCTTTCTTATAAGATGCACAAGCTCCCTGACAGTCATTCCTATTTTACTTTGAGAGCCTGTTGCATAGGCAATCTTTTCGGCAATGACTGTTCCATCGAGGTCATCTGCTCCAAAAAGTAAGGCAAGCTGTGCAACCTTTTCACCTAACATTACCCAGTATGCCTTTATGTGTGGAAAGTTATCGAGCATAATCCTGCTTACTGCGATTGTCTTAAGGTCATCCGCAGGATTACTATTTGCAGTCAGCCATGTCCCCTTATTCGCGTGTGGTCGCACCCCTTGATATGGAAGAGGGATGAATGCCTGAAAACCAGCAGTCCTATCCTGAAGCTCTCTTAGCATTAAAAGATGGCTAACCCTGTGCCCATAGTTTTCTATATGACCATAAAGCATCGTGGCATTTGTTTTAATTCCAATCCTATGTGCAGTCTCCATCACATATTGCCACTTTCTACCTGAGAGCTTCTGAGGACAGAGCCTTTTTCTTATAGCAGGGCTAAATATCTCTGCACCTCCTCCTGGCATCGAATCGAGCCCGTGCCTTTTAAGCAGTATTAATACCTTTTTAAGAGGCAGTCTGCTTATCCTCTGCATATAGTCCACCTCGGTTGCAGTAAATGCCTTTATATGAAGGAGAGGGAAGTTCCTCCTTATTTCAGAGAGCATCTCAAGATAATGCCCGAATTTCCAGTCTGGATGAAGACCTCCGACTATATGAACCTCATGCAAGGGCTGGGACTTTAAGGCAGACCCGATGTTCTTTAGGATGTCTTTTATCGAAAGCTCAAATGCACCTTTTTGTCCTTTTGAACGGCTGAAGGCACAGAACCTACATCGATTGACACAGATGTTTGTGGGATTCACATGGAGGTTTCGCACAAAATATGCCTTATCTCCGTTTTTCTTTTTTGAGACATAAGAGGCAAGCTCTCCTAATGTAAAGATGTCATCTGAGCTAAAAAGCCCGATTCCGTCTTTTTTTGTAAGCCTTATACCTGAATAGACCTTTTCTTTTATTTCATCAAGCATCTTTAATTATAAAACAAAATGGGTTTCATTTTTCTGTGTGGTAGAGGGTTAGGGTTGTTAATTGACATCCAACATTATGATACCCTATACTGCTTTATGGGGATTTTTAAGAAAAAAGTGGAAGGTTCGGAGAAACTCTGGGAGACATATTTTAGTACCCTGAAAAAACAGGAATGGCAGAAGGCACTTCAGGCAATTCAGAGCCTTAAAGAGGCAGAGCCAAAAAATCCAAATGTCTTCCTAAAGATAGGAGACCTCCTTCAAAGAACAGGACAGAACAAAGAGGCGATTACTGCCTATCACAATGCCGCATGGCTTCTTTTTAACCAGGGCTTCCAGCAGAAGGCACTTGCTATCTATAAGATAATATTAAAGCTTGACCCTTATGACGAAGATGCATTGAATAAATCAAAAGAGCTTCTTTTAGAGCTTGAATCATCGAGATTATCCCCTACGGTTTTCACTCAAGAACAAGTAGAGATGCCTTCTGCTATTACCATAGAGCCTGTCTTAACCGAAGAGCAGGTCCCTGCAGGTTCCGAATTCCAAGAGCAGGCGATAACATCTCCTCTGGAAGAAAAGGTATCATGGGAGATAGAAACAGGCAGGTATGATGAGGAAAAACCTGCTGAGAAAAAAACCATGCCTGTGCCTTATTTATTCTCAAGTTTTTCAAAAGAGCAATTTCAAAGAATAATAGAGATGGCTGAAACCTCTGTATATGAGGACGGTCATACCGTAGTGGAAGAAGGAGACACAGGAGACTCTATATATATCATAAAGGACGGAAGTGCAAAGGTTGTAGCACATATCTTAGGAAAGACTATCGAGCTTGCTCAACTCAAGGAAGGCGATGTCTTCGGAGAGGTTGCCTTTCTTACAGGAAGACCAAGAACAGCTTCTGTGATAGCTCAGGGCAGGCTCGGGGTCATCGAGATTAATCGGCTTCTTCTTGAAGATGTAATAGAGAAAAACCCGAAAATCCTCGATACCCTTCAGGACTTCTATCACTCAAGGGTTCAGGAGACTATAAAAAAGGTCAAGGAGAAATAGAACCAAAGGTCAATATATAAAAGTCCTTGGGTCTTTATAGGGATGGCATCTACTACAGAGAGTCTTTGCCTGTCTTACTCCAACTGACCATGAGTGTGCCTTATGGCAGTAAAGGCATCCATCCCGAATCCTTCGGATTTCCATATGAATGCCGTGCTGGCCAACCTTTGCCTCGTTTCCATGACACTGACCCAGACAGTCTTTGCTTTGAAGCTTGACCTTTTCATGAGGCTTGTGGCATTGAAGGCACTGAAACATTGACATCGGGCCTGATACGGAAATCTTATGACAGCCAAGACACTTCCTCGAGGAAATAAGTTTCGGAGACTTCTCGCTAAAACTATGGCAGTTAAGACACAAAAGCCCTTCCATGCCTATGCCGTGCACAAGTTTACCTTTATGACAGGCTGAGCATGCCCTTTGGTCGGGATTAAAATCATGGACGCTAAAGGAATGACATTTCACACACTCTATGCCTTCTCTAAAGACATGCATTGCATGACCATACCCTGCCCTCACAGAGACCGTGCCCTGCTTAACAGCCCTTTTGTGGCAGTCCATGCACTTCTGCCAGGGCTTGACCTTTCCATGCACCTGCTTGCTCGGAACCGTTTGCCCTCTAAGTAGATACGCAATGAGGAGTCTGTTTTGCTCGAGAATGCTCATCCTATGACAGACCTGGCAAGTAATGTCTCTGTGAGTGCTTTTCTGCCAGCCTCTGAAGGACTCATCGAGCATATGGCAGGTGCCGCAGAACTCCGGGACATCCTGAGTGTATCTGTAATACCTCCAGCCTGAAATGCCACCCACAACTGCTATGAGAATAAACAGAATGCCAATCGTCTTTTTGTTTTCCCTGAAAAATTCCTCGCAGAACCTAATGATTCGACCAAACATCATGTCATATTAAGGAGCTTTGAACTTGCAACTGCAAGGAGCTTATTGTCAGAGAGCCTTCTGAGGGAGGCTTTTGCGCTAATGAGCTTTCTTCCTCCTGAATCTGCCCTGTCTACCTCTGCCTCAACAACTGCCTTTTCGCCAATCCCGAGGGATTCCTTAAACCTGACAGTAAGCTCTACAGTTACAGGTGAAGCACCTGCCTCAATGCCAGCCTTTACCATAGCCTCATCTAATATCGTGCAGATTATCCCTCCATGAACAACATCCTTATAGCCCTGATGCCTCTTTTCCAGAACAAATACCGAAGTAACGGAACTGCCATGAGATGTAAAAGACAGTTTAAGCCCTTCTGTGTTTTTACTGCCACAGGCAAAGCAATAGCCATTATCCAGAAGTCTGCTCATTGTTGTTCAGAAAGAGAAGAAAAGAATCTGTAAAGGAAAAATGCAAATATTGCACCCATCAGAGCGCCTACAATGCCAAGGAATATGAGGATAAAGACAAATATCAGGGCTACCGCTGCAGACTCCGAAGAGGCAGTCACGCCTATAAAGGTTCTGAGGTCTCTGGAGATAGCATCCTGCCATGTCCCTCCAAGGACATCTGCATAAAGGACATCTAAAAGAAGCGACACTGCGATGGACAGAGAAGCACCTCCGATTGCACCTGCTACAAGAGCCCTCTTTAGTCTTTTCCGCTCATTCACACTTATTTATTCATCAACTCGAGGAATTCCTTATTGCTCTTTGTGCCCATCAGTTTTCCGAGGAGAAACTCCATGCTTTCCACTGTGCTAAGCGGGGTTAGGACCTTCCTCAGTATCCACATCTTGTTAAGGGCATCCTTGTCAACTAAGAGCTCTTCCTTTCTCGTGCCCGAGGCATTAATGTCAATGCTCGGAAACACCCTCTTGTCCACGAGCTTTCTGTCTAAATGAAGCTCCATATTGCCTGTGCCTTTGAATTCCTCGAATATGACATCATCCATTCTTGAGCCTGTATCGACGAGTGCGGTGGCTATGATGGTGAGGCTTCCGCCTGTCTCTATGTTTCTTGCGGTTCCAAAGAATCTTTTTGGCCTCTGAAGGGCATTTGCATCCAAGCCTCCTGAAAGAACCTTTCCACTTGCAGGCATCACTGAATTATAAGCCCTTGCGAGCCTCGTTATGCTGTCAAGTAATATGACGACATCCCGCTGGCTCTCCACAAGCCTCTTTGCCCTTTCTATGACCATCTCCGATACCTGACAGTGCCTCTGGGGTGGCTCATCGAATGTCGAGCTTATTATCTCTGCCGTAGAGACCTGTCTTTTCCAGTCGGTAACCTCCTCGGGCCTTTCGTCTATGAGAAGTATTATGAGATGTATCTCCTTTTGGTTTTTCTTTATGCCCTTTGCTATGGACTGAAGGAGCATGGTCTTTCCAGTTCTTGGTGCGGCTACAATCATTCCCCTCTGGCCCTTTCCGATTGGCGTTATAAGCTCCATCACCCTCGTTGAGTAATCCGCAGGCTCGTATTCGAGCTTTATCTTTTCAGTCGGATAATAGGGAACGAGATTGTCAAAGAAGTGTCTGCTTACGCCCTCCTCTGGCGAACCATGGTTTACTGCCTCAACCTTAAGAAGCGCAAAATATCTTTCGTTTTCCTTTGGGGGCCTTATCTGTCCTGTGATAAGGTCACCAGTTCTTAGATTAAACCTTCTTATCTGAGAAGGCGAGATATATATGTCGTCTGGACCCGGAAGGTAGCTATAGTCAGGGGACCTGAGAAAGCCAAATCCATCTGGAAGAATCTCTAAGACACCCGAGCCAAAGACATTGCCTGCTTTTTCTACCTGTGCCTGAAGAATTGCAAAAATAAGGTCCTGCTTTTTTAGTCCCGAGGCGCCCTCGACATTAAGCTCTTTTGCAACCTTCGCAAGCTCATCTATGGTCTTTTCCTTTAGCTCGGAGATTGATATATTTGCCATGAATTAACTCCTTAGTCGGTTATTTGGTGGTTTTTTAAAATATAACCCGGAAGGCATTGCCTATCCAGTGGGGTTATGCTATTGAATCACTTCTTAATCTAAGATACTAAAAGAGCTCCTATTTGTCAATGGGGGGCTTTTCTACTGTCTTTTTCTTTTCCGCCTTTTTGGGAGGCTCATAGTCGATAAACTCTAAGACAGCCATTTGTGCCCTGTCATTAACCCTCGTTCTGGTTTTCACTATTCTCAGGTAACCTCCGTTTCTTCCTGAAAATCGCGGTGCTATTTCGGCAAAGAGCTTTGACATGACTGCCCTGTCAGGCACATAGCTCAAGGCAAGTCGCTTTGAATGAAGGTCTCCTTTTATGCCCATGGAAATCACTTTCTCTGCTATTTTTCTTATCTCTTTTGCCTTCGCTAAAGTTGTCTCTATTTTCTGGTGCTGGATGAGGGAGTGCAGAAGCCCCCTAAGAAGTGCCTTTCTCTGGTTTGCGGTTCTTCCAAAGAGTCTGCCAGCCACTTTATGGCGCATTTTTGCCCCCATGCCCTTTAATGGCATTGAGATCCACACGCATGCCAAATCTAAGACCCATATCCTCAAGTATTTCTTTTATCTCGTTAAGGGATTTTCTGCCAAAGTTTTTTGTCCTCAGCATATCGTACTCTGTTTTTTGCACAAGGTCCGCAATGGTCTTTATGCTTGCGTTTTTAAGGCAGTTCTGCGCCCTCACAGAAAGCTCAAGCTCCTCAACGGTTCTTAAAAGGTTTTCGTTAAACACAGGCTCATCCTGCACAGTATAATATTGTGCAGGCTCGACATCGATATTACCCGGTTCTTCCTCGAGGATAAAGTAATCTATATGCTTTGACATAACACTTGCGGCCTCTGAGACAGCCCTTTTAGGGGTTATCGAGCTATCGGTCCATATCTCCATGACAAGCCTGTCATAATCCGTTGCCCTTCCAACCCTTGCCTTTTCGACCCAGAAATTAACCCTCGTTACAGGGCTGAATATAGAGTCCACTGTAATGACACCCACTGGCAGTCCTGCCTCTTTATTAAGCTCTGCAGGCACATAGCCCTTGCCATTTACAATGTAAAGCTCTGCCTCAAAGGAACCTCCCTTGTCAACTGTGGCAATAAGATGCTGGGGGTTAAGCACCTCGACATCAGCATCGACCTGAAGGTCACTGCCTGTTACCTTTTTTGGGCCCTTCACGCTAATGAGTGCTGTTTTTTTCTTTCCGTTTCCGCTCATTCGGAACCTGAGCTTCTCTATATTAAGTATTATATCGATGGCGTCCTCTTTTACATTGCTTATACTGGAGAGCTCATGCAAAACCCCTTTTATCTTCACTCCTATAACCGCGGCTCCTTGTATCGAAGAAAGAAGAACCCTTCTTAATGAGTTTCCAATAGTGGTCCCGAAGCCCTTTTCCATAGGCTCTGCAATCAGTTTCCCGTATGTATCTGTCAGGGTCTCTTCTTCGAACCTTATTTTATCTGGAAGCTGAAAACCCTTTTTCTTTAAATCCATAAAGCCTCCTTCACGCTTTTAGCAGATCCCGATTTTATTTTGAATAAAGCTCCACTATGAGCTGTTCCTGAACAGGCAGTTGTATCTCGTCCCTTGATGGAATATGCCGAATCCTGCCTCTCATATTGTCGATTTCAAGCTCAAGCCATTCCGGAAGTCCTCTTTGCTGAGCCGAGGCAAGGTTATCCGCAAGCAACTGCATTTGCCTTGCCTTTTCCCTTACCTCTATGACATCGCCCTCCGAGACAAGATACGATGGTATATTCACTGCCTTTCCATTAACAGAGAAAAACCTGTGCCCTATAAGCTGTCTTGCCTGTCTTCTGTTGGATGCAAAGCCCAGCCTGTAAACGACATTATCGAGCCTTCTTTCGAGGAACTGTAAAAGGACCTCTCCAGTTGCTCCCTTCTGTTTTTCGGCATCCCTAAAATATCTCCTGAACTGTCTTTCGAGCATTCCGTAAGATGCCCTTACGAGTTGTTTAGTTCTAAGCTGAACCCCATAGTCAGAGAGTTTTCCTCTTCTTTGGCCATGCTGTCCAGGAGGATATTTCCTTCTCTCTATGGCACATTTATCGGTAAAGCATCTGTTGCCTTTGAGGAAAAGTTTTTCGCCTTCCCTCCTACAAATCCTACATAAAGCATCCGTGTATCTTGCCATGTTTTAGACTCTTCTTCTTTTGGATGGCTTACACCCATTATGAGGCACGGATGTAACATCCTTTATAAGGTTAACCTCTAACCCAGCGGCTTGAAGTGCCCTGATAGCGGATTCCCGTCCTGCCCCAGGACCTTTTACATATACATCTATCTGCTTCATGCCAAACTCCTGAGCCTTCTTAGCCACCGAGTCTGCTGTAAGCTGTGCGGCATAGAGCGTGCCTTTTCTTGAGCCCTTAAAGCCCAGCGCGCCTGCCGATGCCCACGCAACAACATTTCCATTAGGGTCGGTTATCGTAACAATAGTATTATTGAAGCTTGCCTGAATGTGTGCGGCACCTACGGATAAATGTTTTTTCTCTTTTTTACCTGACCTTTTCCTTTGAGCCATTTATTTGTCATGCCTCCTTTTTCTTAGCGATAACCGCTTTCCTTGGCCCTTTTCTTGTTCTGGCATTGGTCTTTGTCCTCTGCCCCCTCACTGGCAAGCCCAGGCGGTGCCTTACCCCCCTGTAACTGCCTGTATCTATAAGTCTCTTTATGCTCATCGAAACACTTCGTCTGAGGTCGCCCTCAACTGCGAAATCCCTCTCTATAATGCTCCTTATCTTAACTATATCTCCGTCCTTGAGGTCTTTGACCCTGATATTTGGGTTTATACCTGTTTCCGAAAGTATCTTCTGAGACAGAGATTTACCTATACCGTAAATCCTCGTAAGTCCAATCTCGACCCGTTCGTTCTTTGGAAGGTCAACGCCTGCTATTCTTGCCATATTTATCCCTGCCTCTGCTTATGACGAGGGTTTTCGCAAAGAACCCTTACAACACCTTTTCTCTTTACAACCTTACATTTAACGCAAACAGGTTTGACAGAAGAACGAACCTTCATTTTAATCACCTCTAAAAATTTATTTAAACCTGTATGTTATTCTTCCTTTAGTCAGGTCATAAGGGGAAAGCTCCACAGTGACCTTATCTCCAGGCAGTATCTTTATAAAATGCATCCTCATCTTTCCCGATATGTATGCCAATATCACCTGTCCGCCTTCAAGCTCGACCTTGAACATAGCATTGGGCAGTGTCTCTACAATCGTGCCCTGAACCTCTATGTTTTCTTCTTTTGGCATTTAACCAAATATTATAATTTTTTTAATTACTTTTAGTCAAGACCTTTGCCCCGTCCTTAGTTATAACGATTGTATGTTCGAAGTGTGCCGAAAGACTGCCGTCTTTTGTAACGGCGGTCCATCCGTCATCGAGGATATTGACCTCATAACTGCCTGCATTGACCATTGGCTCGAGGGCTAAGGTCATGCCTTCTTTCAGTTTTGGCCCCTTGCCGGGAGGCCCGAAATTTGGTATCTGGGGCTCCTCGTGAAGGAACTTGCCTATGCCGTGTCCTGTAAATGCTCTGACAACGGAAAACCCATTGGATTCGACATATTCCTGTATTGCATTGGATATATCGGATGTCCTTCTGCCTGCCTCAGCCTTTGAGATTCCTATGTAAAGGGCAGTCTCGGTCACAGAGAGAAGTCTTTTTGCAAGTTCGCTTACCTCTCCCACTGGAAGGGTAATTGCGGCATCTCCGAAAAAGCCCTTATAATTAACCCCTAAGTCTATGGAGACGACATCTCCTTTCTTTAGCTTTAACCCAGATGGTATGCCGTGAACTATCTGGTCGTTGACCGATGTGCAAACGTTTGACGGATACCCCCTGTAGCCTTTAAAAGCAGGTATTCCGCCCCTCTTTATGATTGCATCCTCTGCAACCCCTTCTATGTCTTTTGTCGTCACACCTTCGGAAACAAAGCCCTTTAGAGCCTGAAGCACCTCTGCTACAATCTGGCATGACTCCCTTATCATCTTTATCTCTTCCTCTGATTTTATCAATATCACACTTTATCCTTAAAAGTAATGCCTATCTTCTTCCCCTTACCCTTCCTTTTCTCAGGAAGCCCTCGTAAGAGCGAGTAACGAGGTGAGACTCTATCTGAGATATCGTATCTAATGCCACACCCACCACTATGAGAAGGGATGTGCCTCCAAAGTAAAATGGCACCCCGAATCTCCTTATCATTATCTCAGGCAGAATGCATACCACTGCAAGGTATATCGCACCTACGAATGTCAGTCTCGTAAGCACCTTGTATATATACTCCGATGTCTTCTGTCCGGGCCTGATGCCAGGGATGAACCCACCGTACTTTTTAAGGTTATCCGCTACATCCACAGGGTTAAACACAACTGCGGTATAAAAATAAGCAAAGAAAAATATCATGCCTACATAAAGTGCCGTATAAAACACCGTGCCTGGGGAGAGCTGTCTTGCAACTGCCTGAACCCATGGCACTGTTATGAAGCCTGCAATAGTTGCAGGGAACATTATTATGGAGGAGGCAAATATCGGAGGTATGACCCCTGAGGTGTTTATCTTAAGGGGCAGGTGCGTTGATTGACCTCCGTAGACCTTTCTGCCTACAACCCTCTTTGCATACTGAACTGGTACCTTTCTCTGACCTCTCTCTATATATATTATGATGCCGACAACCGCAACCATCATGGCAATGACAAAAAGCAAAAAGAAAAGCGAAAGCTCACCTGCCCTCACAAGCCTTACTGTGCTTATAAGTGCATTAGGGATGCTTGCCACTATGCCTGCAAAGATTATAAGGGAGATACCGTTTCCAATGCCCCTTTCGGTTATCTGCTCTCCAAGCCACATGATAAATGCAGTGCCTGATGTAAGGGTAATCATAGTCATGAGCCTGAAGCTCCATCCCGGGCTCTGTATGAATGCGCCCTCTGCCATTCCCTCAAGTCCAACCGATATTCCAAAGGACTGTATTGCACTGATTACAACTGTCCCGTATCTCGTATATTTAACAATCTTTTTTCTTCCTGCCTCGCCCTCTTTTGCAAGCTTGCCTATTGCAGGTATGACGACCGTAAGAAGCTGAAATATGATAGATGCACTTATGTAGGGCATTATACCAAGTGCAAAAATCGTGACCCTCGAAAGCGCACCACCTGAGAACATATCGAAAAAGCTCATGATTGCCCCACCCTTTTCAGAGAGGAACTTGCTTAGCTCCTCGCCGTTTATTCCCGGGGTGGGAATATGGGCGCCAATCCTGTACACTGCAAGAAGGGCTAATGTAAAAAGCACTCTGCTTTTAAGCTCTGCAATCTTAAAGATATTCTGAAAGCTTCCGATTACTCCCAAATCAAATCACCTCTACGGTGCCGCCTGCTGACTTTATCTTTTGGGTGGCAGTTTTGCTGAATGCATTTGCCCTTACATTGACTGCCCTTTTAATCTCTCCTTCTCCGAGTATCTTAATACCGTCTTTGACCGACTTTATAATTCCTTTCTCGATAAGCACCTGTGGCTCTATAGTGTCGAGATTGAGGTCTGCTATGTCCTTAATGTTCAGCGTTAGGAAGTCTTTTCTAAAGGGGTTTGTAAAACCTCTTTTTGGCAGTCTTCTTTGAAGGGGCATCTGTCCGCCCTCAAAGCCGACTCTTACGCCTCCTCCTGAGCGTGCCTTCTGTCCCTTATGTCCTCTGGTTGAAGTCTTGCCATGTCCTGAGCCCTGTCCCCTGCCTACCCTCTTTGGGTTGTGATTTTTTTTAGGGGCGGGTTTCAATTCTTCGATTCTCATCTATAACCTCTCACAAAGAATTTCAAATCCTGCATTTATTCCTGCTCTACTTCCTCTACTTTACCTTTGAGCCTGACTAAAGATTCAGGGTCCCTTAGCTTACCGAGGGCATCCAGTGTTGCCCTGACTGTGTTATTAGGGTTATGTCCGCCTAAGGACTTTGCCACTATATCCTGAATTCCGCCAACCTCAAGTATTGACCTAACCGCACCACCTGCAATAAGCCCAGTCCCTTTATGGGCAGGGTTCATTATGACAGAGCCTGAGCCAAACCTTCCGACTACCCTGTGGGGTATCGTTCCATCCTTAAGGGGAAATTTAAGTAGAGACTTTTTTGCCTGCTCTACTGCCTTTCTTATAGCCTCGGGAACTTCCGATGCCTTGCCCTTTCCCATGCCAACTATGCCACTGCCATCGCCAACTACAACGAGGGCGCTAAAGGAAAACCTCCTTCCGCCTTTTACAACCTTGGCAACCCTGTTTATGAATACAACCTTGTCCTTCAGGGTTAAGCCCTCCGGGTCAATCTTTCCCACCACACCTCCTTGAAAATTTCAAATTCGAATTTTAATCTAAAACTCCAATCCTGTTTCTCTTGCGGCATCAGCCAGTGCCTTAATCCTTCCGTGATAAAGATACCCGCCTCTGTCAAAGACCACTTTTTTTATGCCTACCGATTGTGCCTTCTTGCCTATAAGACTGCCCACCATGGATGCCATCTTCGTATTACCCTTGTGTCCTTTGTAGTCCTTCAGGTCTTTGTCGAGGCTTGAGGCAGATACGAGGGTCCTGCCAGTAGTATCGTCTATTATCTGGGCATACATGTGATTAAGAGACCTGTAAACAGAAAGCCTTGGCCTTTGAGTGTTGCCCGAAATACTTTTCCTTATCCTTTGATGTCTCTTTTTTCTTCCTAATTGTTGCATTTTATGCCACCGCCCCTTTTGTCTTTCCTGCCTTGCCTGCCTTGAGCTTAATCCTCTGTCCTTTATACCTTATCCCCTTTCCCTTATAAGCATCAGGGGGTCTTAATGCCATTATATTTGCGGCTATCTGACCAATCTTATACTTGTCAATTCCACTAAGGGTTATCTGCACTTGCTTTTGGTCAACAGATGCCTTAATGCCCTCTGGAACCTCGAATTCCACAGGATGCGAATATCCTAAGCTCAAAAGGAGCTTGTTGCCCTGAACCTGAGCCTTATACCCAACACCTGTAATCTCAAGCACCTTCTGATAGCCTTCTGTAACACCTGTCACCATGTTGGAAATAAGACTTCTTGTGAGGCCATGAAGTGCCCTGTCAACCTTTGAGTCATCAGAGCGCTCAACCTCGATGTGCCTGCCAGCAGTTTTTACCTTCATCCTGCCAGGGAAGACCCATTTTAGCTCTCCCTTAGGTCCTTTTACCTCTATGGTGTCTTGACTGATGGCTACATCAACACCACTTGGAATCTCTACAGGTTTTTTACCGATTCTTGACATTCATCCGACTCCTTACCAGACATGGCATATCACTTCACCGCCTACACTGGCTCTCCTACAGGACTTATTGCTCATAACTCCATTTGGCGTTGTCAGTATGGAGATTCCAACGCCTGCCATAACAGAAGGTATCTTGTCTTTTCCAACATAAACCCTTCTGCCAGGCTTGCTTATTCTTTTTAGCCCGGTTATGACGCTTTTGCCTTCAGTGTATTTCAGGTTAAGCCTTAAGACACCCTGTTTTTTGTCCTTCTGCACCTTATATGCCCTGATAAAGCCTTCTTCTTTTAGGATTTTTGCTATATCGAGCTTCATTTTTGAAGCAGGCATATCTACCTTGTCAGCCTTAATCATCAGGGCATTTCTAATCCTCAAAAGCATATCCGAAATAGGGTCAGTCAGCATTTCTCACCTCTAAAAATTGACATCTTACCAGCTTGATTTTACTACCCCGGGTATGTGTCCCGCGAGGGCTAATGCTCTGAAGCAAATCCTACAGAGCCCGAAATCCCTTAAATACGCTCTGGGCCTTCCACACACACGGCACCTGTTATATGCCCTTACCTTAAACTTAGGCGTCCTCTTTACCTTCTCTATCATGCAAGTCTTTGCCATATAACTCCTTTTTTACTTAAAAGGCATGCCCAGATTGCTGAGAAGCGACTTACTTTCAGCATCTCCTCTGGCAGTCGTGCATATTGTAACATCCATGCCATGAACTATCTCGACCTTGTCATAATCTATCTCAGGAAATATAAACTGCTCTTTTATGCCCAAAGAGTAGTTTCCCTTTCCATCAAAGGACTTTCCATTGACCCCTCTAAAGTCCCTTATCCTTGGCAGTGCCAGACTGATAAACCTATCGAGGAACTCATACATCCTTTTACCTCTCAGGGTCACCATTACTCCGATAGGCATGCCTCTTCTCAGCTTAAACCCAGCAATTGCCTTTTTTGCCTTTGTTATAACTGCCTTCTGTCCTGCTATCATTGTTAACTCCTTCTGTATGGAATCGAGGAGCTTTATGTTCTGAAGTGCCTCTCCAAGTCCAACATTGAGGACAATTTTTTTAAGCCTTGGCACCTGCATCTTGGAACTGTAGGAGAACTCCTTCAGAAGTGCAGGCACTGCCAGATTCGTGTATTTCTCTTTAAGCCTTGGCTCTGTCATTAATCAATCACCTCTTTGCACTTCTTGCACACCCTGAGCTTTTTTCCGTCATCCATAGTCAAACCGCCTACCCTCGAAGGCTTACCACATTTTGGGCACAGAAGCATCACATTGGACATATGAAGTGCTGCCTCTTTCTCTATTATCCCGCCCTGTGCATATTTTTTTGAGGGCTTCACATGCCTCTTAATCATATTTATCTTTTCAACGATAACCCTGCCCTTTTTAGACATAACGGCAAGCACCCTGCCTTTTTTGCCTTTTTCCTTGCCTGTTATCACCAGCACTGTATCTTGTTTTTTAATGCCCATCTCTTTAAAGAACCTCTGGTGCGAGAGATATTATTTTCATAAATTCCTTCCATCTAAGCTCTCTTGCCACAGGCCCAAATATCCTTGTGCCAACAGGCTCGCCCTCGGGATTTACGAGCACAACTGCGTTCTGGTCAAACCTGATATATGAGCCATCCGTTCTTCTTTGTGCATCCCTGACCCTTACGACCACTGCCTTTGCCTTTGAGCCCTTTTTGACATTGCTTTCAGGGACCGCCTCCTTAACGCTAACGACTATAATATCTCCAAGCCCTGCATACCTTCTTCGACTACCACCAATGACTTTTATGCATTGGACTTTTTTTGCACCCGAATTGTCTGCCACATCAAGTATAGTTCTTACCTGAATCATCTTTATGCCTTTTCCAATACCTCAAGCACACTCCACCTCTTGTCCTTACTGAGAGGTCTTGTCTCGACAACACTCACCTTGTCTCCAATATGGCAGGCATTTTCAGGGTCATGTGCCTTTAGCCTGAGAACCTTTTTCATAGTCTTTTTATATACCGGATGCTGAAAAAGTCGGGTGACCTCCACCACACAGGTCTTGTTCATTCTGTCGCTTACAACCCTGCCTGTATAAACCTTTTTAGGCATCTTTACCTTTCTCCTTCACAGCTATTTTCTTGCCTGCTATCAGGGTGAGAACCCTCGCTATGTCCTTTTTGACTGTTTTAATCCTAAGGGGATTTTCTATCTCGCCTGTTGCTTGCTGAAACCTCAGATTAAAAAGCTCCTTTCTGAGGGCTTGCTCTTTCTGAGCCAACTCTTCCTCTGTCAGGTCTTTTAGCTCTGTTATCTTCATTGTGCAATCTCCTGACGCTTGATGAACCTTGTGGCAACAGGCAGTTTATAACCTGCCAACCTTAATGCCTCACGTGCCACATCCTCTGACACGCCTGCTATTTCATAGAGCATCTTGCCGGATTTAACGACAGCCACCCAAGACTCAGGCGTTCCTTTTCCCTTACCCATCCTTGTCTCAGCAGGCTTCTTGGTTATAGGCTTATCAGGGAATACCCGTATCCAAAGCTTACAGCCCCTTTTGACATGCCTGGTTATGGCAATCCTTCCTGACTCTATCTGCCTGCTCGACAGCCAGCCCGGCTCCAAAGCCTTTAAGCCAAAGTCTCCAAATGAGACATCAGAGCCCTTGTATGCCTTGCCATTCATCCTGCCCTTCTGCATCTTTCTAAACTTGACCTTTTTAGGCATCAACATAATTTCTATGCCCCTTTAGCCCCTGCATCATGAAGAATATCTCCGTTATATATCCAGACCTTTACACCGATTTTCCCGTAGGTCGTCCTTGCCTCTGCAATGCCATAATCTATATCCGCTCTCAGGGTATGAAGAGGAACCCTTCCTTCCCTGTACCACTCTGACCTTGCTATTTCCGCACCTGCAAGCCTTCCTGCACATGCCACCTTAATGCCTAATGCACCAAACCTGAGTGCTGATGCCACTGCCTTTTTCATTGCCCTTCTGAATGCCACCCGCTTTTCTATCTGAAGGGCTATATTTTCGGCAACAAGCTGTGCATTCACCTCTGGCTTTCGAATCTCCTTTATATCGAGTGCAACCTCTTTTCCTGTAAACCCCACGATTGCCGTTCTCAATTTTTCTGCCTCTGCGCCCTTTTTCCCTATTACTATGCCGGGCCTTGCAGTGTATATAGCGACCCTCATTTTCTTGGCAGTTCTTTCTATGTCTATACTTGAAACCCCTGCATGAAACAGCCTTTCTTTTATAAGTCTTCTTACATTAATATCCTCTATAAGATTACCTGAATAGTCTTTTTTAGAGAACCATCTGGAGTCCCATGTCTTTATTATGCCGAGCCTGATTCCTATTGGATGTGTTTTCTGTCCCAAAAAAAGCCTCCTAATCTCCTTCAAGATAAAGTGTTATATGAGATGTCCTTTTCCTTATTATATTGGTTCTACCCATTGCCCTCGGAAACATTCTTTTCATAGAGGGACCTTCGTCCACAAACGCCTTTGACACTATGAGCTTTTCGGCATCCGCCGCCTTTTTCTGCTCTGCATTGGACATGGCGGATTTAAGGAGCTTCTCTACGGGTTTTGCGGCTCTGTAAGGCATAAACCTGAGAGATATGAGGGCATCTCCTGCGCTTTTTCCCTTTATGAGGTCAATCACCCTTCTTACCTTTCTCGGTGTTACCCTTGCATACTTATGGACCGCCCGTGCCTCCACTTACTCCTCCTTTTTGCCTGCACCTGCATGGACCCTAAATGTCCTTGTAGGAGAGAACTCTCCTAACTTATGACCAACCATGTTCTCAGTAACATACACAGGAATGAATTTTCTTCCGTTATGAACTGCAAATGTATAGCCAATAAACTCAGGGATAACAGTGGAGCGCCTCGACCATGTCTTGATTATCTTTTTCTCTCCTGATTCTGCCATGACCGTGACCTTTTTCATAAGCTTCTCATCTACAAACGGGCCTTTTTTAAGTGACCTTGCCATTATTTTCGCCTCTTAACTATGAATTTATCTGTTCTCTTACTGTGTCTTGTCTTTACGCCCTCTACCTTTCCCCATGGAGAGCAGGGAGGTCTTCCGCCAGAGCTTTTGCCCTCTCCGCCTCCAAGCGGATGGTCTATGGGGTTCATTGCAACTCCCCTTACATGGGGTTTGATGCCAAGCCACCTTTTCCTTCCTGCTTTTCCATAAGTTATGTTTTCATGTGCAACATTACTTACCTGACCTATGACTGCCATACACCCGGAGGGAATCAGCCTGACCTCGCCTGAGGAGAGTCTGACCTGAGTGTAGTTTTCCTCTTTTGCTACAACCTGTGCCTGAGCACCTGCGCTTCTTACTATCTTTGCACCTTGGCCGGGCCTTAGCTCTATGTTATGTATAAATGTGCCAAGCGGTATCTCGATTATGGGCATGGCGTTTCCTGTCTTTATATCAATTCCGCTTCCTGAAAGCAAAGCATCTCCTTTTTTAATGCCCTGTGGGGCTATTATATATCTCCTTTCGCCATCTTTATACTTAAGGAGCGATATCATAGCAGACCTGTTTGGGTCATACTCTATTGTCTCGACAACTGCAGAAACTCCCTTTTTGTCTCTCGTAAAATCAATCAGCCTATAAAGCCTCTTATTTCCTCCGCCCCTGTGCCATACAGTCACCCGACCAGAGGAATTTCTACCTCCGGTTCTCTTTAATGGCTTAAGAAGCTGTTTATAGGGCTTGTCCTCTGTTAGCTCCTTATAATCCAGTACAGACTGGAATCTTCTTGCCGGGGATGTCGGTTTATAAGTCTTTATTGCCATTATACACCTTCTATAAAGTCAAGCTTTTCGCCCTTTTTGAGCGTAATTATTGCCTTTTTCCTGTCGGGCTTTTTGCCCTTTGACTTTCCGAGGCTCTTCCACTTGCCCTCTACATGAACCATATTGACCTTTTCCACCTTAACCTTAAATATTTCCTCTATGGCTTTTTTTATGTCAACCTTGTTTACATCCTTATACACCTCAACGAACACCTTGTTCTGGGTCTCCTTGAGGGATGCGCCCTTTTCAGTGAAAAGAGGCTTTTTTATCACAGAATAAATATCCCTCATGCCCTTGCCTCAAGCCTCTTCAGAGCCTCTTCTGTAATCAGCAGTCTTTCGTTTGAAACAACATCATACACATTAATATCATTTACTGTTTTAACATCCACATTAGGTATATTTCTCGATGCTAATCTAATATTAATATTATTTTCGGGAAGAACTATAAGAATGCTTTTGTTAGCCAAATCAAGGTTTTTTATTATATCTACCATGTCCTTTGTCTTAGGGCTTCCTTCAACCTTAAGGTCATTCAAGGCAAGCACCTCGCCATCAGAGAGTTTTCTTGAGAGGGCATAAAAAAGTGCGGATAATCTTGCCTGTTTTGGAATACTGTATGAGTAATCCCGTGGCTGAGGTCCAAAGGTAGTACCTCCTCCTTTCCAAAGTGGAGAGCGGGTACTTCCAGACCTTGCCCTTCCAGTATGTTTTTGCTTCCATGGCTTTTTTCCGCCACCCCTGACAAGCCCCCGTGTTTTTGTTGCATGGGTGCCCTGCCTCTGGTTTGCAAGGTAATTGGCAACTGCCTCATGTAGCAGGCTCTCTTTTCCCTTCAAGCCAAAGACCTTTTCAGAAAGGCTAAGCCTTCCTGTTACTGTATTTGCCTTATCCCTTATATCTATCTCAGGCATTTTTTTAGTCTTCCTTCGTTATCTCTAAAACAGAGTTCTTCGAGCCAGGCACAGAGCCCTTAAGAAGTAATAAGTTTTCCCTTACATCGACGACTGTAAGGCTTTCGGTAGTAACACGCTCAGAGCCCATATGCCCGGGCATTCCCTTGCCTTTCCAGACCCTCGATGGGAATGAGCTTGCCCCTATCGAGCCAGGTGCCCTGTTAAACATCGAGCCATGAGAGCCGGGGCCTCCTTTATAACCATGCCTTTTCATTACTCCCTGAAAACCCTTTCCTTTTGAGATTCCTGACACAGACACAATGTCTCCCTTTGAAAAAAACCTCTCCACTGTTATCATATCGCCTACCTTAAGCCCTGTCATTGGAAACTCTCTTAATACCTTGTAAGGCTTTGTGCCTGCTTTTTTAAAAACACCTAACATTGGTTTATTGACTGTCTTTTCCTTTATGACTTCAAAGAAACCAATCTTTACTGCCTCATACCCATCCCTTTCATTGGTCTTTATGCCAACCACACACCCAGGGCTTGCCTCTATAACAGTAACAGGTATTATTCTTCCTGCATCTCCGAATACCTGTGTCATACCTAATTTTTTGCCGACTATCCCTGTCACAGCTTTATCTCCACATCAACGCCTGCCGAAAGCTCAAGCTTCATCAGGGCATCCACTGTCTGAGGCGTTGGATCCAGTATATCTATAAGTCTTTTATGGGTTCTTATCTCAAACTGCTCGCGGGACTTTTTATCCACATGAGGAGACCTGAGAACCGTGTATTTACTTATCTTTGTCGGAAGCGGAACTGGTCCGCCAATCCGCGCACCTGTCCTCTGAGCAGTATCCACTATCTCCTTTACGGACTGGTCAAGCACCCTATGGTCATAAGCCCTTAGCTTTATTCTTATCTTCTGGTTCATTATCCTTTATTCTATAACCTCTGTAACGACTCCTGCGCCAACTGTTCTTCCGCCTTCCCTTATTGCAAACCTGAGCTCTTTCTCCATTGCTATGACAGAGATAAGCTCTATCACAACATTTATGTTATCCCCAGGCATAACCATCTCTACCCCATCCGGAAGCTTTACTATCCCTGTGACATCC
>JACQZC010000064.1 GCA_016207905.1 Nitrospirota bacterium
ATCAGTGTCATACCGGTTGATCCACTTATAGACCGTCTTGCGGCTGACACCGTAAGTAACCGAAAGCTCTGTGATTGTGAAACAACCTTTAAGCCAGTCCGAAATCAAACTCACTCTCTCGTCCATAGGTCTCACCTCTCTCCATGGCATCGCAATACCTCCTTGCTCTGCCATTATACTGTTACCCATGTCCATAGGTTAATCTGTTACCTATGTTAGCAGGTTGCACCCCCCCCATGCCCCCTTTAGAAAAGGGGGATTTAAAGAGGATTCTCCAAAGAGGGGATTACTGGATTCCTGTGTTTTTTATCTTGTGCTTGCATTTAAGATTGTTATTCCAACAATCTTATTCCCATCTTTTCTGATAAGAATATCATCATCGGTTTCCACTGTCTTTTTTGCCCTCTGAGGTTTCCGAAAGCTTAAATATAAGACATCGGCCTCCCTATCATAATCAACCCATATGTGCTCAATAGGGAGCTTGACTATATCCGATGATAGCCCCAGACAGGTCTGGATTATCTTATCTTCTTTCAACTTCGTTGCCATACTGTTTCTCGGCTAAGTCATCGTGGTTTTCAATAATATGATACCATCTTTCATAGGTTAATCGTATTGGAATGTCATTGACTGAATACGCTATATCCACATATACTCCAATGTTATCCCTTTCTTCCCGAAGCGTCGGGATTCCCTTCGTTGTCTACGACTCATAAAGAAGTAGGAAAGCCTCCTTTGCCATTATCTTAAACAGGCATCGTTTTTCTGTCAAGAAAAATTACTTCTTATTAGTAATCCCCTTTCATCCCCTTTTAGAACAGGGGGATTTAGAGAAAGGGGACTAATGTCAGAATGAGATTCTGAAACGAGTTCAGAATGACACTTTCAGGGTTCAGAATGACAAGGTGGGGAATGACAAAGCTGTATAAACCATAGTTCACTTTTTTCTTGACAAAAGGGTTTCAAAAGCCCTATACTAACTATAGTTTGAAAGGGGTAGGAGTCCTTCTGAAGAAGGATTCCGAACAAGTCGGAATGACGGAAAGTGGTTCAGGATGGTTCAGGATGATGGAAAGGGTGCAGAATGACGGGGATTAATGTTAATTATTAAAGCAAAATTAAAGCAGGAATCATTAAAAATCAAGGACTTAGCATACCACCCCCCCTCCCCTATAAACTAAAGCAAAGACATTAGACCCTGAAACAACCCATGAAACAAGTTCAGGGCATGGTTCAGGGTGACAAATAGGTATAGCTTATTGACAGAGCCGAGATAAGTGTTTAGAATACGATTTGTATTTTAGATGCTATGACAAGGAGATAAAGATGAAAAAACCATTTTCAGCACTAATAGGTCTTTCCCTTTTCCTTTTGCTCTTTCCCTTTCAAGTCTATTGTCAAACAGGCATAGACGAAGATGCTATGAAAGAAGGCAGGGAATTACTGTCAAAGGAAACTGAGCTCAGAAAAGAAGTTTTAGGCGAAAGCTTATTTGGCGTATTCCTTGGCTCAAAATATGTGGGTTTATCGTCAACCAAAATATCCGAAGGGACATACGAAGGGAAAAAGACATATCGGATAGAGAAAGCCCTCGAGATGAAGATGACTCCTACAACCCTCTTCATGAAAAAGACCGTATATACACCGCCGGATTTTTCACCTCTTTGGAGCGAGTTTGTCAGCGAACAGGTCTCATGGCAGGGGACTTTAAAAGAAACCATTAAGCAGGTGATAAAGGATGGGGAATTAATTATAGATGAAGACAAAAATGGTGAGATAACGCATCGCACACTGCCCATTGAAAAGGCTCTCATATCCTTCACCGCATTAGAAGACATAATATACCTCTTAGTCGATTTAAACATCCCAAAGAAATATGGATTCGATACTATAAGTCCTGAAAACGGACAGCTCGGAATTTCTTATCTTAAGGTAGATGGAAAAGAAGAGATATCCTTAAAAGATAAAAGCCTCCCTGCATACAGATTGACATTGACATCGCCAGATGGCGATTCCGTCTCTTACTGGATAGACGAAAGCAAAAAGCTTATAAAGGTTGGCATGGAAAATGTGCCGCTCACTATAATTGCCATTACAGAGGAAGAGATTGGAAAAGACCTCTCTCAAAGAAAAGATATACCATTGGAGCAAAGAAGCCCCAGACAGGTAGTGGTAGACCTTTTCCTTGCCGCAGGCAATCGGGACGAAGAACTTCTAAAAAACTCTATTGCATTTGAGACGATGTGTGCAGGCAACATCGGCAGTGACGAGGAAAAAGCCACGATATGCGAGGTCCGTAAAGCCTTATTCTTAGAAAAATTACTTTCTGGCGAAATTGTATCTACAGTAGGAGAATTAATGGGTTTTATGAATGAAGAACTGCTTTCGGAAAAAATAACCGACGATAAAGCAGAGGTATCCTTTGTGGGAGAAAGCACGACACTTTTTGAATTAACCAAGGAGCAGGGCGCATGGAAGGTCATATTCGAGGAGCCCGTAGAGACAACCGCAAGTGACCTCTTATCTAAGGGAGATTCTGCATATGCAGGTGGTGACCTTGACACTGCTATCGAATCCTACAGCATGGCAATAAAGCTACAGCCTGAATTTATCTCTGCCTACTATAACCGTGGAATCGCTTATTATAATAAGAAGTTATACGATGAGGCAATCAAGGATTTTGACAAGGTAATCGAGCTGAATCCCGAAAATGCAAATGCTTATATCGGCAGAGGAAATATCTATTTTATAAAGGCAGATTATAACAGGGCTATCCCTGACTATACCAAAGCCACAGGGCTTGACCCATCGAATGTCACTGCTTATAACAATCTTGGGTATATTTACTTTGACCTGAAAAAGTATAACGATGCAGTTAAGCATTTTCAAAAGACAATAAAATTAAATGACCAGTATGCCGATGCCTATTGCGGTCTGGCAATTACCTATCTTAAGCTCGGTAAGCTGGAGCTTGCCAGAAAAAATTACAAAAAGGCAATCAAGCTCGATGCCCGCTATGACGGAAAAATCCAAGAGCTGATAGAGGAAGGCTATTTTTACACCGACCTCCAGCTTAAAGCCATTAACGAATTACTGAAAAAGCTCAACAGATGACAATATAAATTTATGTGCCTTTTGAGAAGGTTTAAAAAAGTTAGCGGATTAGGGGAGAGAGGGAATTGCCTTGACAAAAAGGAGAAGCCTGTTTAATATACGCCTTAATACACAAGCCTGATTAGGAGGCAGTAAAAATGAGTCTGAGGAGGGATTTATGAAATCCATATTAAGTCTTCCTGATATAAACCCTGTTATGCCAGAAATCCTGATGCTTTCGGCAGGTCTTATTATACTTATGCTTGACCTTGTCCTGAAAAGGAAAGAGACAGTGGCATTCCTGAGTTTTCTTTTTACTGCAGTTACGCTTTATTCGCTGTTTAATTTCTCAGGCACTACATTTTCAGGAATGTTTATAGCAGATAGCTATAGCATATTTTTTAAGTTGATATTTCTCGTAAGCCTCCTTCTTACGATTTTAATCTCAGTAAAATACATTGCCGTAGAGAGGGTAAACCTTGGAGAGTACTATAGCCTCATGCTCTTTGCAACATTAGGGATGATGCTCATGGCATCGGCAGGAGACCTCATAGTGCTTTATTTGGGGCTTGAGCTTATGGCTCTTTCGACATATGTTCTTTCGGGTTTCATAAGGCATAGCGTGAGGTCTAATGAAGCCGCCCTTAAGTATTTCCTTCTGGGTGCATTTGCCTCTGCATTCTTACTCTTTGCAATATCCCTGACATATGGCATTACAGGGACGACTAATATCATGGCAGTGGCTGATTACATCTCCAATAAGGGCATTGCTCAAGAGCCGATTCTTCTTATTTCCCTGATATTCTTTACCGTAGCATTCAGCTTTAAGATAGCGGCTGTGCCTTTTCACATGTGGGCACCCGATGTATACGAAGGTGCGCCAACATCGATAACTGCCTTCATGTCCGTTGGGCCAAAGGCAGCAGGATTTGCCGCAATAGGCAGGGTCTTTCTGATTGCATTTGGCTCTGTCAGAGGAGACTGGTCACAAATCCTGATACCTGTTGCTATTCTGACAATGGCAGTTGGAAATATCCTTGCCATTTCCCAGACAAATATAAAAAGGATGCTTGCATACTCATCAATCGCACATGCCGGGTATGCACTCATGGGCATAATCGCAGGTGGCACCGAAGGCACTGCAAGTATGATGAATTATCTCTTTATATATGCATTCATGAACATCGGTGCATTTGCCATAGTGATACTTCTTAGAAGCGAGGGCTTTACAGGCGAGAACATCTCTGACTACGAGGGGCTTTCGAAGAGGCATCCTCTTTACTCAGCCCTCATGCTCTTATTCATGTTTTCCCTGACAGGGATTCCTCCGACCGCAGGATTTATTGGAAAGTTTTATCTCTTCGTTGCGGCTATAAACGCAGGCTACACATGGATGGTTATAGTGGCAGTTGTCATGAGTTCAATATCAGCTTATTTCTACCTGAGGGTGGTTATGTATATGTATATGCGTGAGCCAAAAGAAGAGGTCTCCTTAACGCCCTCGCCTGCACTTAATCTTGCAGTAACAATCGCAGCGGTTTTTGTGCTTGCAATTGGAGTTTTGCCTTCGGGTTTTCTGAATATGGCAAGGGATGCAGTCTTAGGATTTTAGGGGAACCGATGTTAGCCCTCGAATAGTCCGTCGAGGATAGCAGTTTTTTCCTCCATCTCGTTTGCAATGGCTTCCTGCTCTGCCTTTAACCGATAAATCTCTTCTGCAAGGCTAAATGCAGTAAGGATTAATGCCTTAACAGGCGAGACATTAGGGGGAGTGCATATATCCTTCAGTTTACCCTCGATATATCTTGCAAGCTCTTCGATATGCTTCTCGGATGCATCGCCTTTTATCGTATACTTCTGCCCTAATATAGAGACCTCAACGCTTGGCATATCAGCTTAATTGAAGGGTCTCCAGCTCATTAAGCAATTCCTCGAGCTGGTTTTTTATTGCCTGTTTTTCTGATTCCAATCCTTCTATCTCGATGTCTTTTTGCTCTATGACCTCCTCGAGATGTTTTACCTTCTGCTCGATTACTCCCTTTTCCTCCTTGAGCATCCTCACCTTTTCTATTGCGGCAGTGATTTTTTCATCGAGACCTTTAAGTCTTTCCAAAGATGTAACCTCCTTTTTTTGCCGGGACTGAGCACTCGTTGTTACATCGTCAAAGAGTGTTCTTTTCATTGCATAATAATACCATGTGAGACCAATAGATTAAAAGGGTCTCTGTCTGAATCTTTATCTCTTCTGGTTGATTTACCTTCAAGGCTAATTCGTCCCTTATATATGTAATAGGTGGTCAGTATGCGCTTAATATACTGGCTTGTCTCCTGATAGGGAATATCCTCGATAAATTCATCATATGACTGATATTTCTGTTTCCCGAGCCACTGTCTTACTCTGTGCTCTCCTGCATTGTAAGCGGCAATCGCATGTGTGGCTGAGCCAAATTCCTCAAGCAGTCTCCAAAGATAATACATTCCTAACTTCAGGTTTAGCTCGACATCGTATATATGCTCTGTGCCTTTGAGCTTGATACCAAGTTTGTCTGCAAGCCTGCGTGCTGTTTCAGGCATAATCTGCATAATGCCAATGGCACCTGCCTGAGAGCATGCCTCCGGGTCAAACCTGCTTTCCTCTCTGATAAGAGAAAGCACAAGCAGAGGGTCAATGCCATAGATGCTGGATTGCTCTTTTATACTCTGCCAATAGGCAAGGGGATAGAGAATCTCATCTGGCTTTGTCTCTTTTGAAAGTATCGACACCATGCCAATTGCCTTTCTATATTCGCCCATGGAGTTAATCTTATATGCAATGCCAATGAGCTCTTTGTCGGAGATGACATTTTTAGACATATGCATAAGCTCCATAACAGCCTCTCCTTTGAGTCCTGCCTCAAGGAGTATATCGGGTCTTTCGAAACCAACGGCGTCTTCTACGCCTCCTATGGACATATCGCCCTGTATGTTTGAGTCTCCAGATGCATTAAGGTTTTTGCTGTTTCTTAGTCCTGAAAGTATACTATAAAAGCCGTCTTTTGACTCAAGCCCTTTGTAGATGTGTGTAGGGTTTCCTCCTTCATTTTCAATAGCCCTTGCATTCCAATAAAGGTATTTCGTATCTCCATATGCCTTGTAAAGTTCGCTAAAGATACCGATGGCACTTTTGTAATCACCGCTAAGGTAATAAGTCCATCCTGTATGCCAGAGCGCCTGCTCGGCATGAGCAGGGTATGTGGCTTTTACTTTGGATAATAATCTCAGTGCCTCCTCTGTGTTTCCTTCTCTCCTTTTAGCTATTGAAGAGGATATTAACAAACCCCCTGCCCTTTCGTCTTTCATGGAAACCACCTTAGCCAGTGCCCTGTCAAATGCATCGTATTTTTCAGCCCTTAAAAACGCCACTCCTGCTTCATAAAAGTTAGATGCCTCCATATAAGTCTCTCCTGCCTCTTCATATTGTTTCTGCCTGAAAAGAGAAAGTGCGAGGGTCTCTAAAAAACCCTTTTTATGCCCACTTCCTTTAGCAAGCCTTATAGCCTTGAGCATGGATTCTGCTTCTTTGTACCTGCCTGCATATATAAGGTTCGACCCCCTTTTGATAAGCTCAGGTACAGAGACCTCTTCGGGCTCAATCTCCCTCGATGCCTTCATGTCCAGAGAGCCTGCTCCGATATATAACTCCCTGAATATTTCCTTTGCCCTTGCCTTATCCTTGTCTTTTAGGAGCTCGCCCAGCAAAAATCTCATCCCTTCATCGTTAGGGTAATCCCTTATATATACCTCAAGTAATGCCTCTGCCTTTTCCCTGTCAGCCTCAACGGTATTTTTTATCAAAAGTGCTCTTGCTGTTTTTTTAAGGGGTGTTTGCGGGTACTCTTTTAGAAGCTGTTCAAGGCATTTATTTGATTTTTCGAGGTCTCCTGTTTTGATGTATGCCTTAGACATGTAAAGAAGGCTGTAATCGCCGATTATTGGAAGTTTTTCATGCGAAGAGGAAAAACTCTCGATAGCCTCGGGGTATTTTTTAGAATCGAAGAAGTCTACACCTGCCTTAAAATATGCCCTTCCGTCTATTCCATCCGCAGTCGTAATGGCAGGCAGAAGCAGAAATAAAGCAATCCTGAAGAAAGTCATATCTCACCGAGGGGAATGCCTGTAGAATCGGAAAGCCCCTTGTGGGTAACCTTCCCGTCATAGATGTTCAGGGCAGTTCTTAATGCCCTGTCTTTTCTCAGTGCGATTTCTATTCCCATATCTACAAGTCTTTTTATATATGGCAGTGTGCAGTTTGTAAGTGCCATAGTGGATGTCCTCGGATAGGCTCCTGGCATGTTTGTGACTGCATAATGGATGATGCCATGTGCTTCATACACAGGGTTTTCGTGTGTAGTTGGCTTTGATGTCTCGATGCATCCGCCCTGGTCTATGGAGACATCCACTATAACCGAGCCTTTTTTCATTCCTTTAACCATCTCCTCGGTTATGAGGACAGGTGCCTTAGCTCCTATCAGAAGCACTGCTCCAATAACTATATCGGCATCTTTGAGTGCACCCCTTATATTATACTCCATCGAAGGCAGGGTATTTACCTTTCCTGAAAACATCTCATCGAGCCTACGGAGCCTATCGATGCCTCTGTTAACGACCGTAACCCTCATACCTATTCCGAGGGCTACTCTGGCGGCATTCTCTCCAACACTACCTCCTCCGATTATCAGGATGTTTGCAGGAAGCACACCTACCGCACCTGTTGGGAGTAGCCCAGAGCCTCCTTTTGTTCTCTGAAGGTAATAGCCTGCTACAATAGGGCTCATCCTGCCTGCTATCTCACTCATTGGCTGAAGAAGCGGAAGCCTGCCTTCCTCCTCAAGGGTCTCATAGCCTAATGCAGTGATTTTTTTATCAATAAGCATCCCTATAAGCTCGGGGTTAGGCGCAAGGTGAAGGAATGTGAATAATGCCTGCCCTTCCCTAAATAACTCATATTCAGAAGACAAAGGCTCTTTAACCTTAACAATAAGGGCAGATTCCTTAAAAAGCCTTTCTTTATCCATGACCGGAGCGCCTGCATCCTTGTATTGGCTGTCTGAAAAACCGCAGGCAAGGCCTGCGCCCTGCTCGATAAATATCTTATGGCCTGCCCTCGAAAGCTCCCTTACGCCCTCTGGCGTGACAGCTACCCTGTATTCATGAGTCTTTATCTCCTTGGGTATGCCGATAACCATGATGATATAATAGCTCAACCACATAACTATGGCAAATTAGGCAGGTTCTATGGCAGGTAGTGCCAATCATTTTGTGTAAATTCATTTTATTATCCTCTTTTAATCCCATATCCTCTCTCAAGTATTTCCTCTGCATCCTTCTCTACCAACTGCCTTTCCCTCTCTTTCTCTATCTCCATCTCCCTGTCTTTTTTCATTTCAAGAATTTACACAGCGCCAGTTCAATGAGGAAGTGCAACACTTGGGGCTACGAAGGAGTTACCCTAAGTGTTTATGGAGAGACGATATAAGCAACTTAATTTGGAAGAGAGGGACAGGATAACGGAGTTGAAGGCAAGGGGTTTTAGCCTGAGG
>JACQZC010000065.1 GCA_016207905.1 Nitrospirota bacterium
CCAGTCCGAAATCAAACTCACTCTCTCGTCCATAGGTCTCACCTCTCTCCATGGCATCGCAATACCTCCTTGCTCTGCCATTATACTGTTACCCATGTCCGTAGGTTAATCTGTTACCTATGTTAGCAGGTTGCACCCCCCCTCACCCCCCTTTAGAAAAGGGGGGTTGGGGGGATTTTAGAACAAAGTTCCCCTATTCTCTAAAGGAGATTCTTTTTAGGGGTATGGGGGCAAAGCCCCATACCTTAAGACAGGGTGGGTGGGTGGGAAGATAAAATAATTTTTATACAACATTTTGTCTCATATGTATCTGAACTTATTCAGCTGTGAATTGCCTCATCAAAAATCTTGATAAAAAGGGGATACTCAGGTATTGGTAAAGGAACTGAGGAAATCTTTTAATGCAAGAAACAAGACCTGAACCCATTGACTGACCCCATTGAGAACCCCATAAATCACTCGGCATGAAAACCCACTTGCAATTTCTCAAAGACAATGGCATTATCCATGACTAAGAAAGGCACGCCAGGATGGGACGAAATTATAGATATGAAATGGGAGGAACTTGTAGAACTCGCAAAAGAAAATCAAGGGTTAAGAACAGTTTTGAAATTATTAAGAGATAAAAGGTTTGACAGATGAAAGAAACCTCGTTAAAAAATTTGCTCTCATTTTTAAACAGATTGAATGGGAAAAAAATAAGTTATTCTTTGGAGCACAATAGCAATAATGCAATAATGGTTATTGTTGTTGTACCTGGGCAAAGGTGGGAAGTAGAATTTTTTGATGATGGCAGCATCGAAGTAGACCGATTCATAAGTACAGGAGAAATAGAAGATGAAAGCATACTTAAAGATTTGTTTGAAAAATTCTCTGAATGACGGCTATTTTTTCTCATCCCAGTAAAGTGCCTTTTTCAGGCTCAGCCCTTTTTGGGATATGACCCTTTCATAGTAAAGCCTTCTTTTTAGATAGCCCTCTATCTCAGGCATGAGGAACTCTTCGGAAATGGCATATAAGATACTAAAGGCGCAAAGGACTGCCATGAGGAGTATGATTGCCTTGAATTTCTTTTCGTCTCTCATGACATAGAGTCATTCTGATTTAAAGCGGTTTTTCATGTCTGACAGGGGATTGTTTGAATGTAAAGACCTTAAGGGTTCCTGAGCTATAATTGGCAACCCAGACCTCGATGAGGTCTTCGTCCTGAAACACATCAACGCCAACCGGGTGGCTGTGTGAGGGCCATTTTCCAATAGGTCTCAATCCGTCTGCTGAAAATGCCTGAAGCATGTCTGAGTTATAGCACACTGCAAAAAGTGTCTTTCCGTCTCCTGTGAGTGCTATTGTCCGTGGCGACTTGCATGTAGATGTCTTGACCATGGTGTTTTTGGCAGTATCGACCACGGCAAGCATGGACTCTATGTTCAGGGATGTATAAAGGAGACCGTCCCTGAAAGCAATATGCCTTGGGTTTAAGCCAACTGTTATCTCGGATGTCTTAGTCAGGGTTTCAAGCTCTACTACGCTTATCACATTATTGCCCATCTCGGCTATATAGAGGTGTTTGGAATCCGACAAAAGCCCCCGTGGTATCCGTGCACTAATATCCTTTACCTTGACCCAGTCTCTCGGCTCAGGGGAATCTATCCTTATAACGCTTACTGTGTCAGAGTGCCAGTTTGAAACAAAGAGATATAATCCATCCTTGCTTGAAGTTATGACCTTTGGCGTAATGCCTGTCTCGATAAAGGGGAGCCTGACATCTTTAACGATATGATTGTCGCCATAGACCTCTATAGTTGCTTTCTTATAGGGCATGTCAGAGATGAATGGAGCGTTTTCTTTAAGGTCCCAGACAACCACTCCTCCTGCATTATGCAGGGAGACCCATAGGAAGCGTCCATCATGGGTTATATGTGCCTCTACAGGCTTTTCTTGAAGGGAGTTAAACCATATCTTTTTTTCGTAATCGAAACCCTTTCCCGAATGTGGAATGAATGAGAGTTTTCTTAATAAAGTCCTCGATTTTCTGTCAAACTCATAGACGCTCATACCCTCGAGGTTCATACAGTAGACCTTTGAGCCATCAGAACTTATAACGACTGATTTCACTCCAGCCCCAGCAGGGATAGTCTCTACATTGAGTAGCCTTATCTCTTCTGCATGGACTCCGCTGACAAACAATATTAATACTGCTAAGGCTATGACGATGCGACTTGTCATGGTAGTGCTTAATACTACCACAAAAACAGGCAATTAGAAACCCTTTCCCTCGCTTGACTTCAAGCCTCTTTTTCGTATATCTTTTAAACCATGACAATTAAGGTAGGAATCATAGGAGGCAGTGGGCTCGATGACCCGAAGTTAATGAAAGATGTAAGGGAAAAGGCTGTAAAGACTCCTTATGGAAAGCCCTCATCGGCTCTGACCATCGGCAGGATAAACGGTGTCGAGACAGTCGTCCTTGCAAGGCATGGCAAAGGGCATTCGATATATCCGACTGGCGTAAATTACAGGGCTAATATATATGCACTTAAGAAAGAAGGCTGTACACACATCTTGGCAGGAACTGCAGTTGGCTCTCTCAGGGAGGGCATAAAGCCCGGAGACCTCGTATTTCCCGACCAGTTCATAGACCATACAAAGCATAGGCCACTTACATTCCACGAAGAGAAGGTCATCCACACGCCAATGAGCGAGCCATTCTGTAAGGAGCTAAGGGCTCTTCTTTGTGGCTCTGCAAAGGAACTCAGGCTCAGGCACCACAAAAAGGGCACTGTCGTTACAATAGAAGGACCTCGGTTTTCCACAAAGGCAGAATCCCACATGTTCAGACTTCTTGGTGCCGATGTTATAAATATGTCCACTGTGCCTGAGGTAATATTAGCAAGGGAAGCTGGAATCTGCTATCAGAGCATTGCTATGTCAACGGATTATGACTGCTGGAAAGAAGGCGAGGAGCCTGTCACATGGGACATGATAGTAGATATAATGACAAAGAACTCGGAGAATGTAAAAAGACTTCTTATAAATACCATTCCAAAGATTAAATACATAGAATGCCAATGTAGAGCCGTATAAAGGAGGAAATATGCCGATAAAATCCAGAATAAGAACTATACCCGATTACCCTAAGAAAGGCATTATGTTCAGGGACATAACCACACTCATCAAAGACCCTGTTGGCTTCAGGCTTGTGGTAGACAACCTTACACAGAGGTATATCAAAGGAGATATAAAGTTCGATATAATCGTTGGCATAGAATCGAGAGGCTTCATAATAGGCGGTGCCCTTGCCTATGCATTGGGCAAGGGGTTTGTGCCAATAAGGAAGCGGGGTAAACTGCCTGCTGAAAAGGTGTCTCAGGAGTATTCTTTAGAATACGGCACAGACAGTATCGAGATGCATACAGATGCAATAGGAAAAGGCACAAAGGTTCTCCTCGTAGATGACCTTCTTGCAACAGGGGGCACTGCATTGGCATCTGCCGCACTCATAGAGAAGTTGGGTGGCAAGGTGGCTGAGATGTGTTTTGTTGTGAACCTGCCTGATGTGGGAGGCATTAAAAAGCTTGTCTCAAAAGGATATAAGGTCTTTACGCTGACTGAGTTTCAGGGAGATTAACAGGATTATCCTTTGAGTTTACAACTGCTAATAGTTTATAATTAATAGTCTTATGCTGAAACTAAAATATATCTTTATATATGTCCTTACGGCTGTTCTTATTGCCTCGTGTGCAGAGTTTCCAAGAGAAAGCCCGCCTGAGCTATACTGGCCTTTTCCTCCAGAGAAGCCCCGTGTCAAGTTCCTCGAACTCATTATTGGAAGCATAGATGTAGTTGGCGTAAGGGGGAAGTTTCATCGACTCCTTTTTGGAGAGGAAACAGAAGTTACATTCAGAAAACCAGCATATATTGCAGTCAAAGACAATGTCCTTTATATCACAGATGTTGGTGTTATCCATGTCTATGACTTTAACAAAAGAAAGTTCAAGATTTTGGGCAGAGGTCTCCTTGGCAATGCAACCGGCATTGCAGTTTCCCCTGATGGCAGGGTATTTGTAAGCGATTCGGCGAGAAAGCAGGTATTTGTTTTCAACCCCGAAGACAACACTGCGACGATATGGACAGACACGGATGTCTTTGAAACACCTGCCGGGCTTGAGATAGACGAGGTAAACGAAAGGTTATTAGTGGTTGATTCCAAGAAACACAATGTAACTGTCTGGAGCCTGAATGGCGATTTTTTGTTTTCTATTGGAGGAAGGGGTAGAGATTTCGGAGAATTCAATTTCCCATACGATGTGGCAGTTGACAAAGAGGGCAAGATATATGTAATAGATACCGGCAATTTCAGGGTCCAGATATTCGACAAAGACGGTAAGTTCCTCAGCGCATTTGGAGGTGTTGGCTCGAACATCGGCAGTTTCGCAAGGCCAAAAGGTATAGCTTTAGACTCGGCAGGGCATATATATATCGTTGACTCCGCATTCGGGAATTTTCAGATATTCGGGCCTGACGGGAGTGTTTATCTCGTTGTTGGCTCAAATGGCAATGAGCCAGGAAAGTTTACTCTGCCAATGGGCATATTCATAGATAAAGACGACAAGATATATGTCGTTGACCAGATAAACAGAAGGATTCAGGTATTCCAGTATATCAAATACGAAAACGGGTAGTCTCATAGGTTAAAACACAAAAGCCTTTTCCATCCCCTTAAATTGAAGTATAATCTTTTTATGTACAAGAGGATTCTCACTGCAGTCAACGAGCACCTGAACTCAGAGGTTACTGCAAGATATGCAATGAGTCTTGCAAGGGTTGGAGGGGCTAAGCTCTATATTTGTTTTATTGCAGAAAAAGGACAGCCGACTTCGGTTATAGAGCGGGCAGAGGAGGCAGTGAAAAGGATATTCATCTCAGCAGAAAAGGCAGGCATCTCCTCTGAGGCAATAACAGAGACAGGCGAGCCTGTAAGAAGAATCTCGGAGCTTGTCAGACAGGAAGGCATAGACATTGTTTTTGCATCGACCCGAAGGGCAGATATCCAGAGAAGGTTTTTTGTCGAGACAATCGCAAAAAGGCTGTCCCTCAACCTTCCATGCTCTACTGCTATTGTCAGGGTCGTTCATATAGGAAGGCTCCATCCAAAGGAAATCCTTCTGCCTCTTAAAGCAAGGATTGACCACATAGAGGAGAGGGCATACTTTGCTGCAAAGATAGCCCAGGCATTTGACTCGAAGGTTTTCATCTTCCATTCGCCAAAACCAATATCGAGGTTTTTCCATGGCGAAATCCACCTAAGCCCACTTGAATGGGAAGAGAAACTGTCTGTAGATATGGCACACTTCATGGAGCACCTGAGCAGATACAAGGTCATACATGAAAAGAAATTCACCCCCGGCAGGGCAGGCAGGGCAATTGCAATAGAAGCCGCATCCCGAAGGCATGACCTCATAATAATGGGCGAAAGCCAAAGAAGCCTCCTTAGCAGTATACTCAAAGGCAACCCTGTCGAAGATATGCTGAGGGACACGCCCTCAGACCTCATAATATTCAATGCCCGCATGAAGACATCTCATGAAAATACATAATCTCCAAACACAGGATGTCCTTCATAGTCTCGTTACATCGGAGTTCGGACTTAAGGAAGAGGAGGCACAAAGAAGGCTCTCTGAGTTTGGACCAAATGAGATAAGGGAGGCAAAAGGAAAGCCTCTTCCATTGAGGTTTTTAGGACAGTTTACGCATTTCCTTGCAATACTTCTATGGCTTGGTGCAGGGCTTTCGTTTTTATCGGAATATCTTAACCCCGGTCAGGGGATGCTTGTCTTAGGCGTTGCAATAACCGCAGTTATATTCATAAATGCGGTATTTACATTCACACAGGAATACAGGGCAGAAAAGGCTTTGGAGTCCTTGAAAAGACTTTTGCCATTTCATGTAAGGGTTATAAGGGATGGCAGAGAAAGAGAGATTCCTTCCGAGGGGGTTGTGCCAGGGGATGTTATATTAATCGGAGAAGGCGATAAGATTCCAGCAGATGCAAGGCTCATCGAGACCTCCTATTTAAAGGTAAACAATGCACCTCTTACAGGAGAATCCGAGCCTGCAATAAGAAATCATACTGCATTTCAGGCTGAGTTCATGGATAGCCCAAATATCGCATTTGCAGGCACAACCGTCCTTAGCGGCTCGGGAAAGGCAGTGGTCTTTGCCACTGGTATGAGAACTGAGTTTGGAAAAATCTGCCACCTTACATCCGCAGTTACAGCTGGGTTGAGCCCCCTTCAGAAGGAGATAATAAAGGTAACGAGGATTGTTGCCTTTATTGCAACAGCCATGGGCATTACCTTTTTTGCAATCGGACACATAATCGGAAGGACATTCTGGGAAAACTATTTATTTGCCATAGGCATAATAGTTGCCAATGTCCCTGAGGGTCTTCTTCCGACAGTGACCCTTTCGCTTGCAATGGGAAGCCAGAGAATGGCTAAAAGGAAAGCCCTTATAAGAACCCTTACATCTGTTGAGACATTAGGCTCAGTCACAGTCATATGCACAGACAAAACAGGCACACTCACAGAGAACATAATGTCAGTAAGAAACCTATGGGCAGGTAAAGAAATCACCTCCATCGAAGATGTAAAAAGGAAAGACCTCGACATACTCACAAAGACCGCATATCTCTGTAATAATGCACGGTTCCTCGATGGTCAGTATAAAGGAGAGCCAACAGAGACTGCACTCCTTAAGGCAGTAAGGGAGTCAATTGGAGATATAGAGGCAGAGCGTATCTTAGAAATTCCCTTTGACTCCGAAAGAAAGATGATGACCACAGTGAATCTCTTTAAAGGCAAAAGGATGGCATTTACAAAAGGAGCGATGGAAAGACTTCTGCCTTTATGCAGTCGCATGCTCTTAGATGAAAGGGAGGTGCCTTTGGACGAATCCCTGAGAGAAAAGACCATATCTACATACCATACATTGATGGACAACGGTTTAAGGGTCCTTGCATTTGCTTATAAGGAAAGCTCCGAAACAGACATGGAGGACATTGAAAGAGATATGGTATTTACAGGGCTTATAGGGCTTCAAGACCCTCCACGGCAAGAGGTTCCACCTGCAATCGACAGATGTAAAAGGGCAGGCATAAAGGTGATTATGATTACAGGAGATGCCTCAAGAACAGCACTTGCCATAGGAAAAGAGATATGCCTTATTAAGGAAAATCCAACTGTAATAGAGGGCCCTGAATTTGTCCGGATGAGCGATAAAGAGCTAAGGGATAAGCTCAGGGCAAAAGAGATAATATTTTCGAGGATGACCCCAAAACATAAGATGAGGGTTGTCTCGCTCCTTCAAGAGCAAGGAGAAAGGGTTGCAGTTACAGGAGATGGCGTAAACGATGCACCTGCCCTTAAAAAGGCAGATATAGGGATAGCCATGGGTATAACAGGCACGGATGTCGCTAAGGAGGCATCTGATATGGTTCTTTTAGATGACAATTTTGCTACTATCGTCAATGCAATAGAGGAAGGAAGGGCTGTTTATGCTAACATTAGGAAATTCATAAGCTACATATTCACATCCAATATACCGGAGATTGTGCCCTATTTAGTCTTTGTGCTTCTAAGGGTTCCGCTTCCCCTTACAATCATGCAAATCCTTGCAGTTGACCTTGGCACCGATATGTTGCCTGCCCTTGCATTAGGTGCCGAGAGACCAACAGAGGGGCTTATGAAGGAGCCTCCGAGGTCACCAAAAGAAAGGATTCTTAATCTAAGGCTCATGAGCAGGGCATACCTGTTTTTAGGCCCTATCGAGGCAATGGCCGGGCTTTTCGGATTTTTCTATGTGCTTAAAGGAGGAGGCTGGCAATGGGGTGAGATGCTTCCCTCAAACAGTCTCCTTTACATGCAGGCAACTACAGCATGCCTGACTGCAATCATAATAACTCAGGTAGCAAATGTCTTTGCCTCGAGGTCTTTTAGGGAATCCGTCTTCAGCATCGGGTTCTTTACAAATAGGCTGATATTCATCGGCATCTTAGTTGAGCTTTCACTTCAGATATTTATAGTCTATCATCCGTGGGGAAATAAGATATTCTCGACCTCTCCCATCTCCGTTACGGTCTGGCTTATCCTCATCCCCTTTGCAGTCGTTCTTTTCCTTGCAGAGGAGATAAGGAAGATGTTCTTAAGGGGAAAATACACCTTTAAATTGTGATATAATCCCTTTATGTCAACCAGGCTTATAATATTTGACCTTGACGGAACACTCGTTGACACAGTAAAAGATATTACAAATTCCTTAAACCATGCAATAAAGCCCTATGGCATTAAAGAGCTAAGTGTTCATGACACCGTAAAGCTCGTTGGAGAGGGCATCACAAGGCTTATAGAGAAAGTCATTGGGGAGGAAAACTACGGATGCAAAGAGGATGTGATAAAAAGGTTTCTTGAGTATTATACAGAGCACCTTACCGAGTATTCCACATCATACCCTCATGTGATGGGAACACTCGAGAAACTTCATGGTTATAAAAAGGCAGTAATATCGAATAAGTCAGAGGCTCTCTCAAGAGCCCTTCTTGAAAAGTTGGGACTTCTTAAATACATAGACCTTGTTGTTGGAGGCGATACTGTCTCGGAAAAGAAACCCTCGCCTCTGCCAGTCATTCATGTGCTCGAAAACCTTCGCATTGCCTCATCCGAGGCAATCATGGTAGGCGACAGTCCCTATGACATAGAGGCAGGCAGAAAAGCAGGTGTAAAGACAGTTGCAGTTACATACGGCTACAGGGAAAGAGACCTGCTCGATAAGGCTGACTATATGATAGATGGCCTCAAACAGCTTATTCCGTTTCTTTACGAAGAAGAACTGATGCTCGAAAGGCGAAGGGAAAAAAGATACCCTGTTCCAGAGATTTACCGTAAATACATCGAGATGAAAATAAGAAAGGTCTCAGGGGACCTTATAGATGTCGGTCTTTTAGATTTCAGCGAGCATGGCATAAGGATAAAAAGCCCTGTGAGGTTTTTTGTTGGTGAGCTTATAGACTGCATTGCCTCAATCCCTCAGTCTCTGACAAGAGATGTTACATTCAAAGCAATAATAAGGCACTGGGTGGTAGCAGGAGATGGGTTTATCATCGGAGCAGAGATAAAGGAGGTGCAAGATGCAGTCTGGTTCAGAATCTTCAAAAGGGTTCATGACTTTATATCTGAAAAAGAGTATTTTCACGAAGAAGGGGAATAAGGATGGCACTTAGGTATCTTCTTTTTGGTCAGTTCCTTATCAAAAAAGGCATAATTACAAATGAAGATGTCTTGAATGCAAGGATAATGCAAAAGAGAAATAACCTCAGGATAGGTCAGCTTGCAAGAAAAAAAGGATGGCTCGATGAAAGCGATGTTGAGAGAATCCTCATGTTTCAGGAAGAATCAGGCAATAAATTCGGAGAGATTGCAGTTGAGAAAACCTATCTTACGGACTCACAGGTAGACGCCTTGCTTAAAGAGCAGGAAGACTCCCATCTTTATTTTGGAGAGTCGCTTGTCAGGCTTGGGGTTATCTCGAGGGAAATACTTATTAAGGAACTCGAAGAGTTTCATAATCTAAGACTGTCCTGCCCTGTGTGACCTGCTTAGTTGCTTCGACAATCCTGCCAAAATGATAATGTTCTAATACAGGGACAAACTCCGCAAACTGCTACAACTTCTCCCAGAGTAGTTCTTCTAAATATTTTCTGTAAGCCTCATTGACACTAATATTGGGGTATCTTAATAATTTAGGCCCTTCAGATATAGGCATTTTTATAACCAAATCAAGAGTTATTAGTTCGTCTAAATATGAACTATGTGTGTTCGCTCTTGATTGTTGTCTTTTAAGCCAATCATTTATTTCATTTTCCGAAAATTTTCTTGGTCCCTCTAAGAGAAGAATTTTTAATAATCCTTCGGCAGGTCGTCCTGCTATTTTGCTAATTGTGTCCTTTACATGTTGCCTTTGAGCACTCTCAAAACCTGTAAGCAACTGCACTTTCTCTATAACTAAAGGTATTGAAATAATTTTCTATTGTAGGAGAAAGCCATTCATCTTGGTCTTTGTATTGGAAAATAAAGAACGCTTTATATTTTTCCTTACTCAAAAGATAATCTTTATCTGCAGGTGAGAGATTGCATCTCATAGGATGATGGTCGGGGCATTTAATATTAAATCTTTCCATATTTTTTACAATGTTGCCCTTTCCTTAAAACATAAACTCTATCCAGCTAATTCTACAACGAGAAAATTCTTTTGAGGATTGACTTCAAGCCCTCTATTTCCGAAACACTTAATGCCCCTAATTTCTTTCCAATATATCGCTTTTCTATGGTTGCCAGTTTTCCAAGTCTAATATACGATTCAGCTAAAAGACCGCAGGTCTTCCATTCAAGTATTTTATAATCTGCGGTAGTGTTATACGCCTGCGTGGTTATTCTTGCCACAACTACATCCATATCTTCTGAATCATAAAGAATAACCGCGGGTCTTTTGGAAATGCCCTGTAAATCAGTATGGGGAAATACAACAATAACTATATCCCCTAATTTATAGGCTGTCATAGATTGCGTCTTCCTCTGAATAACCCTTTAGAAATTGAGACATTGCAAAACTGTTCCACACTGAGTCCTCATCTTCAATAAGAAGCATAACCCTTACTTTTGTGTCAGGTTTCAGTTTGTCTTTAAGATTTTCTGGGATAGACAAATGTCCATCAGCCAGCACATCCGCATAGTATTCATAAGCTTTCATTTTTACCTCCATCTCTGCAATTCATACAAAAATTATACCATACTACCCACCCTGCCTTGTTCTAATTTTCCCTTCCTTTTCCTGTCAAGGAATTTCTATAAGTAAGTGTTCAACATTCACATGGGTTACATTTTAACCTATGGACATGGGTTACACTTTTCTTACTTTGGGTCTGACCTTCCCTTTTCTTAAATCAAGAACTCCAATAGGGTGGAAGCCAAAGCGTATCTCATGGCAAGCCTC
>JACQZC010000066.1 GCA_016207905.1 Nitrospirota bacterium
CAAGAGTCAGTTGCACTCACAGAGAATGCACCACAGGCAGAACTACTTAGACTAACAAGTCCATTTGCATTAATGCTCACACCTGAACCTTCCACACACCACATTATATCGCCAACTGCATTAGCAATGCTATATTGATAACTTCCTGATTTTGTGACCCCATCAGGTCCTGAGATGGATAAAGAACAGGTATTACTTCCTCCTCCTGATGCTACCTGAAGATAGGATGAAGGAGTGGAATTACAGGTATTTCCAGCACTAAGTTCTAATGGAGAGGCAATATAGGGCAATGTTAAAAGAAAGGTGATTGACAGGATAAAACACTTAAGGATATAGCCCTTCATTTTACTCCTGCTTCGGCAACCCCTCTGTCCTTCGACAAGCTCAGGACAGGTGGCTTTGCGTTATTCAGTTACCTGAATTTTGCCTTTTCGGCAAGACCAAACCTGACATATAAAAGCATCTGGGGGGTAGAAAGTCAAGAGGAATTTTTGAGATTCTGAAACAACCCATGAAACAAGTTCAGGGCATGATTCAGAATGACCTCTCTAAAAATCCCCTCCCTTGACGGGAGGGGTTGGGGGACGGTGAACAGAAAAGTCCAATCACCCCTCACCCTCGCCCTCTCCCGCAAGGGGAGAGGGAAGTATTGAACAAACTCTCCCGCAAAGGAGAGAAGATGGATTCCGAACAAGTCGGAATGACGGAAAAAGAGGAGAATAATAGAGGAAACCATAGTTCACTTTTTTCTTGACAAATGGGTTTTGGAGATGTTATTATTTTAACTATGGTTTGTAGACCCTTTGACAGGCTCAGGACGCAGAAAGAGACGGACATTGAAAGAGCAGAGGGTTGCAAATGAGATACTTAAGCAGGAATACGGTATAATCCGGAACCAAAACGGAACTAAACGGAACTATAATGAAGGCAGAATCATTAAAAATCAAGGGGTTATGAGACACCCCACCTCCCCAGTAAACTAAACTTAGGAAGGGAAAGGGAGAATGAACGCTTGAACACTCAAAAGGATGATAAAACTATTGAATTAAAAGAGAAAACAGATGAATTTGCAATTAAAGAATGAACATATAAAAAAAGGGAGATGGAAACAGTTGAAAGAAATAGAAAATCCGATTATACTAAAATACATACCAAAAAGCTAAAAGGAGACCCCACATGAAGGTAATTCTGAAAGACGATATAAAAAGCTTAGGTAAAATGGGAGCAACAGTAAATGTCTCTGACGGATATGCAAGAAACTTTCTTATCCCCAAGGGCCTTGCCGTAGATGCAAGCAATAAGAACATATTGTCGTTGGAGCACGAAAAAAGGCTTATCTCAGCAAAGGCAAAAAAGCAAAGAGACCTGGCCCACTCCTTGAAAGAAAGGCTTTCTTCGATGACCCTGTCAATAGCTGCAAGGGCAGGCGAGGAAGGTAAACTCTTTGGCAGTATTACCACGATGGACATAGCAGATGCCCTCAAGGCAGAAGGCATAGAGATGGACAAAAAAAAGATTCAAATTGAGGAGCCAATAAAGAGGCTTGGGGATTATACCGTTAGTGTCAGAATACAACAAGATGAGGTCGCTTCTGTCAATATAAAGGTGGTCTCCGAATGAAGGCAGTGCCAGAAGAGAAGCTTCCGCCTCAGAACATCGAGGCAGAGCAATCCGTCTTGGGAGCAATACTCATTGAAAGCGATGCCCTGCTAAAGGTCATCGAGATAATCTCAAGGGATGATTTCTATAGGGAATCCCATAGAAAGCTCTTCTCTTCTGCAATAGAGCTTTTCGAAAAGGGCGAGGCTATAGATATCATAACCGTTACAGAGCACCTTTCAAAAAAAAATGCACTTGAGGCTGTAGGTGGTGTGTCTTACATTACAAGCCTTGCAAGCTCCACACCAACTGCGGCAAATGTAAAATATCACGCAAAAATCATAAGGGAAAAGTCTATCCTGAGAGCACTTCTAAGGTCCACAACCGATATAGCAGGCAGGGTTTATGAGGAAGCCCTCGAGCCTGACGAGCTCCTTGATTTTGCGGAAAAGTCAATCTTCGATATATCCGACAAGAGGATTAACACTACCTTTGTGCTTCTTAAGGATGTCATAAAAGACAGCTTTAGCATGATAGAGGACCTCTATGCAAAGAAAGAGACCATAACAGGCGTGCCTTCTGGATTCACGGACTTAGATGAACTAACCACAGGGTTTCAGCCCGGAGACCTCATAATCATAGGTGGAAGGCCCTCTATGGGAAAGACTGCATTGGGCTTGAATATAGCACAGCATGCAGGCATAGAGCTTGCTTTACCTGTTGCCGTATTTAGCCTTGAGATGTCTAAAAGGCAGTTAGCCTTAAGGATGCTCTGCTCAGAGGCAAGAATAGATTCGAATCTCGTAAGAAAAGGCATTATAAGCAAACAGCACTGGCACAGCCTTACATCAGCCGCAGGAAGACTCTCGGGTGCACCTATATTTATAGATGACTCATCAGGCATAAGCGCACTTGAGATAAGGGCAAAGGCACGAAGACTTAAAAAGGAGCATGGACTGAGCCTTGTGATAGTGGATTATCTTCAGCTTATGAGGGGAAGGGGAAATTTCGAAAGACGGGAACAGGAAATATCGGAAATATCTTGCTCCCTTAAGGCACTCGCAAAGGAAATGGAGGTGCCTGTCATAGCACTTAGCCAGCTTAATAGGGAAGTGGAAAAAAGGGAGAACAAGCGTCCTACACTTGCCAACCTCAGGGAATCGGGTGCAATAGAGCAGGACGCAGATGTCATATTATTCCTTCACAGGGATGAGGTCTATGACAAAAACAAGAACAAAGGAAAGGCAGAGGTCATAATCGCAAAACAAAGAAATGGACCAACAGACACTATTAATCTTACCTTCCTTAGTAAATGCACAAAATTCACAAGCCATGTAGATGGCATTCCCTTAGAGGAGGAGGAAGAGGTTACAGGAGAGCCGTTTTAAGGAATCCCTTGCAACCCCTTCTGTGTTATGAAATAATACCTTTATGAAAAGGTCACCTGCTGTAGCAGACCAGTTTTATTATGGAGATAAAGAAAGACTCACAAAACAGGTCCGGGGCTTTATCGTTAAAGATGCACCTAAAGAGCATGCAATAGGAGTCCTCTCACCACACGCAGGCCTTATATACTCAGGCGCAGTTGCAGGGCATGTCTATTCCTCTATAAGGTTTCCAAAGACATTTGTGCTCATAGGGCCAAATCATACTGGGCTTGGAGCACCTGTGTCCCTCTGGTCTCAGGGTCAGTGGGAGATACCAACAGGTGTTTTTGAGGTAGATGAAAAACTCTCAAGAAAGATTCTTGAGAATATTCCGCTTATTACAAAGGACATGCAAGCACATGCATTTGAGCACTGCCTCGAGGTTCAGCTTCCATTTATAGGATATTTTGAATTGGAAGTCAAGATTGTACCTATAATCGTGATGTCAGCAGGGCTTAAGGAACTGAAGGCAATAGGACAGGGCATTGCAGGTGCAATAAAAGATATAGGGTATGATGTTGTCATAGTGGCAAGCTCTGATATGAGCCACTATGTATCTGACACCCTCGCAAGACAGAAAGACAGGCTTGCAATAGACAGGCTCTTAGCACTCGACCCTGAGGGACTCTATAACACAGTTAAAAAGGAAAACATCTCCATGTGTGGGTATATGCCTGCTGTGATAATGCTTTATGCCTCAGTTACACTTGGAGCCAAAGAGGCAAGGCTCGTTAGATATGCCACATCAGGTGAGGTAAGCGGTGACTTTGACCATGTTGTTGGCTATGCAGGGATAATCGTTAAATGAATCGTCTATACCGCCTGCCTTATCTAAGAGAAACTTGACAGGTAAGCCAATGGTATGATAAAAAGGAATACCAGGAGGTGATAATATGCCTGCCACAAAGATTGCTATTACAGTAGAGAAAGATATCGTTAAACAGATAGACCGTCTTGTAAGGGAAGGAAAATACAGGAGCAGGTCAAAGGCTATACAAGATGCCCTTAAAGGCAGATTGATGGATTGGAGGAGAAAGAGGCTCTTTGAAGAGGTATCAAAGCTTGACCCCAAAGAAGAGCAGGACATTGCCGAGGAATCCCTCCATATGGAAGACGAAGAATGGGAAAAATACTGAGGGGTGATATTTACTGGGCAGACCTTAATCCTGTAAGGGGAAAAGAGCAGGCAGGCATGAGACCTGTCCTTGTAGTTAGCCATGATATCTTTAATGAGAAATCCGGGACTGTGATTGCAATGGCAATAACGAGCAAAGAGCCGAGGGCAGGTTTTCCGTTGACATTAGAGCTTCAAGGGGCAGGGTTGCCCAAGCGTTCTTGGGTAAAGATTAGCCAGATACGAACCATGTCCACAGAGAGGCTCGGAAAAAGAATTGGCAAGGCATCTGCTGAGGATACAGAAGCGGTTATTGAAGGGCTTATGGATGTAGTGGGGTAAGACTGCATGTATTTGAAAAAATCTCAGGCTGATACCTTTTGAATGTAAAATAAAAACTTGTGGAGCCGATTAAGATAATCAAAAAATACTATCATAAGCATTTAGAGGCTGAGAGGTTTCTTATTGCCCACAGCCGCATGGTGGCAAAAAAAGCTCTTAAGGTTGCACAAAATGTAATACACCTTAGCCCTGACATGAAATTTATCGAGGAGGCAGGAATGCTTCACGACATAGGGATATTCATGACCCATGCACCAAATTTAGGCTGTTTTGGAGAAAACCCATATATCTGCCATGGCTACTTAGGAAGGGAAATCTTAGAGAAGGAGGGTTATCCAAAACATGCAATCGTATGCGAAACCCATGTTGGTGTTGGGCTAACGGTCGATGATATAAAAAAGAAAGGGTTTCCTTTGCCTTTAAGGGATATGACTCCAAAGAGCCTAGAGGAAAAGATTATATGCTTTGCAGATAAATTCTATTCAAAATCAGGAGACCCTCTTAAGGAAAAGCCCCTTGTGGAGGTAAGGGCTTTCATATCAAGGTTTGGTGAGGAAAAGCTCAAGATATTTAATGAGTGGGTAAGGTTGTTTCTGGGTGAGTAGTGCCCTAAAAATTTTATATTCTCTGAGAATAGCTTAAAAGAGAGCAACTCTGGTGAGGTCAACCAAATAATGTTTCCCCGTAGATTAATCGGGCATCTAAGTTCTGTAGCTGTTTAAAGCTCGCTTTAAGGATTCCTCTATGACTGTCCAGATGATGCCTTCAGACGAATTAGTTTTAGAAAATTCTTTTCTCGTTTGACGAAATATTATCCCACCAGTCAATACAAGATTAAGTATTTGACCGGCTTGTACTATTTCCGATGAAATTTTGCGGTTAAATATAAGATACAAAATAAGCAACTTTAAAATCTCTGCATGGTTCTTGGTTATTTCTACAGGCGATCCGTATATCTCCTTAAATACCCTCTGAATAATACTTCTGTATTCCCTTTACCATCTCCAGCGGAAAGACATCATGTGCGTTGATGTGCTTTGCAGGCATCAGGCGTATTCATAAAGGGGAACTGTCCCGGCAGGCCGTGTTGCTGTCCTAAGCAGATCCTCAATATGCCTAACTGTTTCAGGCTTAAGAAGGACATCTCCGCATACAGAACAGGCATCTGCTGGGACATGGTCAATGACGATTACCTGTCCTTTATGACGCACGGTATGCACAATCTGACGCTCTTCGTATACGCCAGGGCATCCTTCAATACTGCACTTCATCTTACTGCCTCCTTTGAGCCGGTGTCACCCATTTTGGCGGTTTCGGCTCATATAATGTTATTATTATAAGCACAGGCATTGCTGTTGTGCAAACAATATGTAAATGCCGTCCCTTTTTTGTAAGACCATTGAGCAAGCAACACGCCCCTCTACGGTGCTCAGGATAATTCTCCAAAATGTCCCCTGAAGCAATAGCCTCCAAGACTTCATCAAGTGTAATATCTTCCTCTGCCATTTCTTGATGAGCATGTAGAGTAATACGGATGTCCTCTGCGTTTGCCTGAGTCCGTATCCGTCTCAGTATTTCCTCTAAGTCCATAATTTCAGACATCTTAGACTATTTTACAATTTCCCTCAGATAAAGGCATCGCTAATGCCCGCCCTTCAGTGCCCTCTCGACAGTCCTTATGGCACAGAACTCACCACACATACTACAGACCTCATTATCTAAAAGTGGGACCGATGCCCTCAATGCCTTTACCTTTTCAGGGTTAAAGCTAATTGATATCTGGCCTTCCCAGTTAAGGGCTTTTCTATGAATAGCCATCTGTTTATCTTTTTCTATTGCAGATGGAATGCCCTTTGCAATATCACCAGCGTGTGCGGCTATCTTTGAGGCTATAAGTCCCTCTTTTACATCCTCTAAGTCAGGAAGCCTTACATGCTCAGAAGGCGTTACATAGCAGAGGAAATCCGCACCTGCGCCTGCGGCTATTGCGCCTCCTATGGCACCTGCTATATGGTCATATCCCATTGCAATGTCAGTGACAAGTGGTCCAAGCACATAGAAAGGTGCGCCCTTACAAAGCTCCTTTTGTAGTTTTATATTCAGCTCAACCTGATTAAGTGGAACATGCCCGGGGCCTTCTACAATAACCTGAATGCCCTCCTTAACTGCTATGTCCCTTAGCTCGGAAATCGTAATCAGCTCTTCAAGCTGAGACCTGTCTGTTGCATCATGTATGCATCCTGGTCTCATGCCATCTCCTAAGCTCAGGGTCATATCGTATCTTTTTGCGAGCTCAAGGAGTCTTCCGAAGTCTTCATAAAGAGGGTTTTCCCTGTCATTCAGAATCATCCATTCGATAAGAAACGCACCGCCTCTGCTTACAACATCAAGGAGCCTTCCTTCTGATTTAAGCCTTTCTACTGCCTTTCTTGTGACACCTGAATGAACCGTGACGAAATCCACGCCGTCTTCACCGTGCTCTTCTATTACCTGAAAGATGTTATCAGGGCTCATATTCCTTATGCTTCCATAACTTTGAACTGCCCTTAAGACGGCTTCGTATATAGGGACAGTTCCAAATGAAATAGGGGATTCATTAAGTATTGCCCTTCTTAGCTCCTTAATCCTTCCTCCTGTTGAAAGGTCCATAAGTGCATCTGCTCCATATTCAATAAGTATATGTAGCTTTTTAATCTCATCATCGAAATCCGCCTTGTCCTTAGATGTCCCTATATTTGCATTAACCTTTGTCCTTAAGCCCCTGCCAATGGCAATTGGCTTTATGTTGTGTTTTATGTTTCTTGGTATAACGCTTAGCCCTTTTGCAATATCCTCTGAAAGGGTCTCGGCTGTGACAGGCTCGAGCCTTACTACTTCTTTTACCTCATCAGTGATGATTCCCTTTTTCGATAGCTCAATTCTTGTCATAAAGTAACCTCATATATTCTTCTGTTTTCGTTTTAATGTTAGCCGATGAAAGTAGCCCTGATATGACTGAAACTCCATCTGCCCCTGCTTTCATGACCTCTTTAAGATTATGGAGCTTTATCCCGCCTATTGCAAGCACAGGGATTTTTACCTTTGACCGTATATATTTAAAAGTCCGAACCCCAATGGGTTTGCCATATGCCAGCTTGGATAGTGTCTCATATACAGGGCCAAGTGTGATAAAATCAGCGCCCTCATTTTCTGCACCGAGAGCCTCCTTGAGGCTGTGGGTAGAGACACCAATAAGGAGTTTGTCGGATAGTTTTTTAACTGCCTTGAGGGGCATACTTTTCTGTCCAAGATGTATGCCATCTGCATCTATAGAAATCGCAATATCGAGCCTGTCGTTTATAAAAAGTCTTGCACCGTACTTAAGGGTAAGCTCTCTTAATCTCTGTGCAAGCTCAAGAAGTTTTTTTGTGTTCATATCCTTTTCTCTAAGCTGTATAGCCCTACATCCGCCTTTAAGGGCAGACTCAACAGATTTTGCGATGTCAGGTGTAAGAGTCCTGTCAGTTATGAGATAGAGCTTAAAATCCATCAGAGCATTCCCTCTATCGGAGAGCTTGCGGATGCATAGAGTTTTCTGGGAATCCTTCCTGCCCTGTATGCCAGTCTTCCTGCCAAGACTGCATATTTCATGGCAGATGCCATTGCTATAGGGTCTTTTGCACCTGCTATAGCAGTATTTATGAGCACTGCATCGCATCCAAGCTCCATCGAAAAGGTTGCATCCGATGCAGTTCCAACCCCTGCATCCACAATGACAGGCACATCTACTGTCTCAAGGATAATCTTTATGTTATAGGGGTTTCTTATTCCCAGCCCCGAGCCTATGGGTGCTCCAAGAGGCATGATTGCAGCTGCCCCGGCATCCACAAGCCTCTTTGCAGTTACAGGGTCATCGTTTGTATATGGAAAGACTATGAAGCCCTCTTTTGCAAGGATTTCGGTTGCCTTAAGAAGGCCACAGACATCAGGGAAAAGAGTCTTTTCGTCTCCAATGACCTCAAGCTTTATAAGGTCCGAGATTCCAGCTTCTCTTGCAAGCCTTGAGTATCTCAGGGCATCACTTACTGTGTAACAGCCTGCTGTGTTTGGCAGGATTTTGTATTTTTTCGGGTCTATGTAATCAAGAAGATTCTCTGAGCTTTTATCTATGATATTAATTCTTCTAACCGAAACTGTAACGACATCTGCTCCTGATGCCTCAACAGCCTTTTTTGTCTCCTCAAAGTCCCTGTATTTTCCTGTTCCAACCCAGAGCCTTGAGCTAAACTCGATGTCCTTAATTGTCAACCTATTATCATTCATTTATCCACCTCCTACGAAATTCACAATCTCTACCCTGTCGCCTTCATGGAGAAGAAAATTCACATAATCCTTTTTCCTTACGATACTGAGGTTCACCTCAACAGCAACTGCCTTGTTGTTTATACCAAGCTCCACAAGGAGTTCCCTGATGGTTCCCTTCGATGTCTCTAAGTCCTGACCATTTATCTTAATCATCATAAAAATAAAAAAGGTCGCTGACCCCGGGACAGCGACCTTGCTCCTTCATTAACGGTTAATGCTCCCTCTTCCCTACGCCAGCATTATCCGGATCAGGTTCATGGGGTCTCCCGATGCATCGGGACTCTCAGGCCATTGGCCTCCCCCCAAGGGTATAAAGAAAGTATAGTTTAGGAATTAAGGTTATGTCAACAAGGGAAAGATGTTATATTATTGATGGAAGATGAGGCGTAATATATTCAGGGAAATTCAGGCAATGCCCCTCGATGAGGCACTGGCATTGTGGTTTGGAAACAATGAAGTCAAATCCATCTGCCTTGAACCTGAGACGGTTCCTGTAATAGAGTCCCTCTTTAGGGTTACAGGAGAGGCAGTTACTGCAAAACTCTCCTCTCCTTCGTTTCACTCCTCTGCAATGGATGGCTATGCAGTCAGGTTTTCGGATACATTTTCCGCATCAGAGACAAGCCCAAAGAGGCTTAAGATAGGCTCAGAGGCAATCTACATAGATACAGGACAGCCTATGCCAGATGAATTCAATGCGGTCGTAATGGTGGAAGATACAAATATAATTAATGACTCTATAGAGATTATCTCTCCAGTTACGCCATGGCAGAATGTAAGGACAATCGGCGAGGACATAGTTTCAACCGAGCTGATACTTCCTGAAAACCATAGAATTAGACCAATAGATGTAGGTGCAATGCTTGCAAGCGGTCATACAGAGGTCAAGGTCAGGAAAAAGCCTGTGGTTGCCCTGCTCCCAACAGGCTCTGAGATTATAGAGCCGGGAACACCATTTAAGAAAGGAAATATAATAGAATTTAACTCAAGGATATTAGGAGGGCTTGTAACCGAATGGGGCGGAAAGCCTTTAAGACTAAACATCGTGCCTGATGAGCCACATAAACTCAAAAGTGCTATTAAGGATGCCACCGAGAAAGCAGATTTGATTGTTATAATAGGAGGTGCATCGGCAGGCTCAAAGGACTTCACTTCAGATGTTATAAGAGGAATGGGTGAGGTCATTTCGCATGGAATAAGCATAAAGCCCGGAAAACCCCTGATACTTGGCATAATAAATGGAAAGCCTGTGCTTGGCATTCCGGGTTATCCAGTGTCAGCATATATCACATTTTTACTTTTTGCAATGCCACTTATAAAAAGATGGCAGGGGCTCAGCCCCGAAGCAGAGGAAACTATAAGTTCAAAGCTCTCAAGGCAGATTGCCTCTCCTCAGGGTCAGGAGGAGTTTATCAGGGTTAAGCTCGGAAAAGTAAGAGACTGCCTCATAGCAACTCCCATTGGAAGAGGTGCAGGGCTTGTCATGTCCCTTGTAAGGGCAGACGGTTTTCTCAGAATCCCTCAGATGTCCGAAGGCTTCCCTTCAGGCGCAGATGTCAATGTAACGCTTCTTCGCTCAAAGAAAGACATAGAAAACACAATCGTCTCCATAGGAAGTCATGACAATACATTAGACATCCTTGCGAATGTCCTGAAGAAAAGATACCCTGAGCTTTCTTTTTCTTCTGCCCATGTTGGCTCGATGGCAGGCTTGATTTCTCTTAAAAGAGCCGAGGCACACATTGCACCAACTCATCTTTTAGATGAGGAGACAGGTCAGTATAATGTTCCTTTCATAAAAAGACTTATGCCTGAAAAAAAGATTGTTCTTATTAACCTCGTTTACCGTATACAGGGTCTTGTCGTGAAAAAGGGAAACCCCAAGGACATAAAGGGCTTTAGGGACCTCAAGAGGGACGATGTAATCTTTATCAACAGGCAAAGGGGCGCAGGAACGAGACTTCTCCTCGATAAAAACCTGAGGGAATTGGGCATAGAGCCAAGGTCTGTAAAGGGCTACGAAAGGGAGGAATACACTCATATGGCAGTTGCCTCTGCTATTCTTACAGGACTCGTTGACACAGGATTAGCAATACTGGCATCTGCAAATGCCCTCGGATTGGACTTTATCCCCCTTGTAGAGGAACGATATGATTTTGCCATATTAGAGGAGTTTATCGGGACAGAGAAGATTCAGGCACTTCTAAAGATTATCAGGGAGGATAAGGAATTCAGAGAAAGCGTCCTTGGGCTTGGAGGCTATGATATAAGGGACATGGGTAATGTGATGTGGTCAGGCTGAGTGTCTCTATGCACTTGCCTCTTCTCTTTGAAGCTCCTTGAGGGTTGGTAACTCTGTAAGGTTTTTTAGAGCAAAGTATTCGAGAAACTCCCTTGTTGTGCCATAAAGAAGAGGTCTTCCAGGGGCATCCTTCTTACCAACCACCTTGATGAGCCTTCTTTCAAGAAGTGTTTTTACCACACCGTCGGAATTAACACCCCTTAGCTCATCTACCTCTGCCTTTTGAATTGGCTGTTTGTATGCAATGATTCCAAGGGTCTCGAGGCTTGCCATAGAAAGCCTCTGTGCCTTTTGAGAGCCTAAGAACTTCTTTATCGATTCTCCATGTTCGGGGTTTGTAAGCATTCTCCATCCGCCTGCTGACTCAACAATAAGCACCCCAGAGTCTCTTTCCCTATATTCATGAATAAGCTCCTCCATAATGGATTTGACCTCTGCCTCTGCCAGCTCACATGCGGATTTAAGCTCAGAGGCACTTACAGTCTCGCTTGAAACAAACAAAAGTGCCTCAAGAAGGGATTTCTTTTTCCTTTCATCCATTTTCTAAAATAACAGATAGGGTTATGGAATTTCAAATCGAGACCTTGAGATGCTTCCTTACACTATCGTTGCGAGGCAAAGCCTAAGCAATCTCAGCTTGTCATTCTGAACCCTCAACTTGTCATGCTGAACTTGTTTCAGCATCTCTGAGACCCTGAAACGAGTTCAGGGTGACAGAATAGGACTTTTTCAGGGCTCTCAATTTACACAGAAGATTTTACGCTGTCCTAAATAAATTTGGTTGCATAAAATATTTATTATATCTTATCAGTTGCAAAGCTTCCGATTGTGTGATATAACTTTATTACCTATTAGAGGAACCATGGCAAGGGATAAATTTACAACATTTTTGTCTGGGTGGAAATCTTCGGCACTCGTTATTGACAACGGATATAAAGTAATAGGCGCAAATCCAGCTTATTGTAACATGAAGGGACTTAAAGAGCCTGAGATAATAGGCAGTGCCTGCTATAAAGTCTCTCATGACAAAAATGAGCCTTGCACCGACTGCCTCCTTGAAGATGCACTAAAAACAGGAATGTCTTCTGTAATCACACGCTCATATCTTATACAGGACAAACCAAGCCACTTTCAGATAGAGGTTATACCTATTGGGAAAAAGGTAGTCCTTGAAACTACAACCGATATTACGGATGAGATTCTATTAAAAGAGGAATTTAATGAACAGGCAGTTAAACTTCAAATCCTTGAGAAGGTTCTTGGAGAATGGCCGGATGTAAAGACTCCGAGAGATATTCTTGAAAGGGTGTGCAACACTGTGCTAACTCAACTCGGATATAAAATGGTCTGGGTGGGGCTTATTAAGAAAGACAGTTATGATGTAATGCCTATGTTTTCAATGGGCTTTGAAGAAGGCTATCTTTCCTCCATAAAGGTCACATATGACGACTCCCCTTATGGAATGGGTCCAACAGGTATGTGCATAAAAACAGGAAAACCCCAGATAATGAGAGACATAGCAGAAAACCCTAAATATGAACCATGGAGAAAGGAGGCTATTAAAAGGGGCTACCTTTCATCATCCGCATTCCCTCTCATCTCAAAAGGAAAGGCAATCGGTGCCCTGAACATCTATAGCACCATGCCCGATGCCTTTCCTGCTAAAGATATAGAAGTCATCGAGGCATTCGCAGGAGCCACTGCTATTGCAATTGAAAACTCCATGCTCATGGAAACAGTAATAAAAGGACAAGAGGAATGGATGACAACATTTGACTCTATTACAAATCCAATATTCATTCACGACAGACAATACCGTATTATAAGGGCAAACAAGGCATATGTGGAAATGGCAGGCGTGTCATTTAAAGATGCCATAGAGAAACCTTACTATGAGATATTTCCTAAAAGACAAGACGCTTTACCTTCCTGCAAGGATGCAGTTAAAGAGGGCAGGATAGAGCCAAGAAAAATAGAAAAAATAGAGGCGCCCTCAGGCGAGACATTGCTTTCAATGGCATTCCCCATATACGAAGCAGATGTTCCTGTAAGCTTCGTTCATATCTTTACAGACATCACAGAGCTCACAAAGGCTTATGTGACAATAGAAGAGGAAGCTAAAATATCATCGAGCCTTCTTGACCTTTCAAACTCGGTAAGCAAACTCCTTGACATTGGCGCAATACTACAAGAGGTATCAAAGACAATCATCAAACTCGTCTCTGCCCGAAAGACAGCCATATTCCTAAGAGACACCGATGAGGAAAAATATAAGGCAATAGTGTTTCACGGCTGGTCAGATCACCTCGTTCCTGTTATAAGCACCATGAGGCTTACGAGGGGCGAGATGCCTGCAGTTGACATGTTCCTCGATGGCGAGGATGTCTTTATCAACAATGCATCCTCAAGTGAGTTTCTGAGTAACCAGTTCAGGGACCTTGAGCTTGGGAATATTGTCATCTCACCTATAGAGACAGGAGAGGGTGTTATGGGAGCCGTCATGGTCGAAAAAAAAGAGCAATTCTCCCAGAAAGACAAGAGTATCCTGAGAGGTATAATCTCAACCTCATCCATTGCAGTTGAAAATGCAAAGCTCTATAAAGACTCCATCGAGATATCGTCTGACCTTGCACGAAGGGTAGAGACAATCAGGACAACATATGAGATAGATAGAACGATTCTTTCAACGCTTAATCGGAAAGAGATTCTGGAGGTCGTGGCAAAAAACACCCAGAGGATAATACCTGCCGATAAGGTGATAACGATAGAGCTTAACGATGAAGATACAGGCTACATATATAGGTCTGGACTCATCCCCATTGGGGCATCTCCTTTTTTATATTCTATAATAAAGACAGGTAGGGTTGTTTCTGTGCCTGACCTTTCTGTTTTTAGACACCCAGAGACCGTTACCACGGACTTCATCAAAGAAGGCTTCAGCTCTCTCATCGCTATCCCGCTTTACACAAAGGGCAAAAAGTTCGGCTGTATAATCATGGCAAGCAAAAGGGTAGCCGCATTTGACAAGGAAGACATAGCAAACGGAGAGAAGCTCACTGCACAGGTGGCTATTGCACTTGAGAATGCAAAGCTCTATGAGGACATCAAAGAGCTTTTCATCTCTATCATCGGTGTCTTAGTTAATGCAGTGGATGCAAAGTCTACATGGACAAAGGGACACTCCGAAAGGGTGACAACCTATGCCATGATTTTAGGTAAGGAGATGGGACTTGCGGAAGGGGATATGGAGAAACTGAGACTTGCCAGCCTTCTACACGATATAGGCAAGATAGGCACATACGATGTAATACTGGATAAGCCAGAGAGGCTTACGGATGATGAGTTTGCACTCGTCAAGATGCATCCTGCCAAAGGAGCTGAGATATTGGAGCCGATTAAACAGCTAAAGGACATTGCTCCTATAATCAAGGGTCATCACGAAAAACTTGACGGCTCAGGCTACCCCGATGGACTTAAAGGAGATGAAATCCCTTTGCTTGCAAGAATACTGTGCGTTTCTGATTCCTTTGACTCGATGACCGCAGATAGGCCGTACCGTCCTGCACCAGGAAAGGAATATGCAGTATCGGAGCTTAAAAGGTGCTCAGGCACACAGTTTGACCCACGCGTAGTAGAGGCATTTCTGAGGGGAATGAAGAAGTTTGAATAAATAGAACAATCGTTGCCCTTAAAGCATTGTTCACAAAAAAGCATCTTTTGTTTTAAAATTGATTTTTTTGTTGACAAATAGTATTTCTTATGATAAGATTTCCTTAAGGTGAGGATGTTAAAAAGTTTATTCTCATCATCTGTAAGGGCAGATGTGCTATCGCTCTTACTCAATAGCCCTGACGAGAAGTTCTATGTCAGGGAGATAGCAAAGCTCCTCAGAAGAAACCCCTCAAGCGTAAAACGGGAACTCGATAACCTCGAAGGCAGTAGCATCGTCCTCAGCGAGAAGGTTGCCAACCTGAAATATTTTCAGGCAAACAAGGAATCCGAGCTTTACTCGGAACTTAAAAACCTGATAACAAAATCCCTCGGTCTTCCCGGAGCACTCAAGGCAGTGCTTAGGGCATCAGGCGCAAAGTCGGCTTTTATCTATGGTCCTTATGCAGAGGGAGAAGACACAGGCTCTGTTGACCTCTTTATAATAGGTGCCGAGGCTCCAATAGAGAGAGAGCTAAAAGACCTCGAGAAGAAATTCGGCTATAAGCTCAATTTCACCCAAATGGATGAGGAAGAATACAGTGGTAAAAAGAAAAAGAAAGACGCCCTACTAAGGCGTATCCTCTTAGGCAAGAGGATTAGGCTCATAGGGAAAACTTAATCCCTATGGGAATTACAGTGAAAGAAAGGAGGTGAGCTTAATGGCAACAAAGAAATCAGCTGCTAAGAAAACAGCAAAGAAGAAAGCAAAGAAGAAATAACACTTCTGCCTGGGGAAGGGGGTCATTCATCGAGGAAATATTGGCCCCTTTCCCCAGAACTTTTTCCTTTATATTAAAGCCATTCAGGAGAAAAATCAAGTAAATTTGTAACTCATTGATTTAAAAGGATTTTTCTACCAAAGGAGATTGTTTTTATCATGAATTCCCAGCAGTTCATCTTCATCTTAAAGTTATAGCTTTAAGATGTCTTGCTTGTCAAGTTTTTTTATGAATGTTAATTGTGGAGCCCATTTTTGTGCATTAACTCCCCAAATAGTCACCAAGCAACCCCCTGCTGTGCTCATCCTCGTGACAATAAACACAGAGATTTTCCCAGTTGGAACCATCCGTGGGATTATTGCTGTGGTTGCCATCCTTATGATGAACGGTCAAAAGATGCCGATGCTTATAGTCAAACTCTCTTCTGCATTTGGCACAGATAAGCCCATGTATCTTAAAAGACTGTTCTCTATAATCAGTTGAAGGGTTGCCGACATGTTTCAATTCTCTCACAATATCAATTACAGACCTTGCACTGTCTTTCCTCTGAGGCCTTTTCCTTCTAAAGTTGCTATGTCTCATCTAAGTTCCCTCATGCTGATTTTTCCTTCAATAATACTCAAAGCCATCCTTCTGGCTTCTGACAGAGCCATTGGCAGGGTAATACAGATATGCAAGACCAAATGGGTCAAGTATATTCATCCTCTCATCCACGGAGTAAGGCTCTATATATTTGCGCCTGAAGATAGGCTTTCCTACATATCTTTGGGTTTCATCTTCACCTACCTTGTGTGGTAGGGCGTATTCCTCGGATATTAGCTCTTTGAGGTCATTGGGGTATCTGCCTTTGATTATCTTGAATAGCAAGATTGACTGTCTTAAGTTGATAAGTTCTATTCTGAGGGCTTCCTTTTTAGCCTCGATGGCAGTCCTTTCGAATCTTTCCATAAATGTAATTGCCAAGACTCCGATTATGATGAGAACAATAAATGTCTCTACAATCCCATAGCCTTCACTTGAGGGTGTCTTTAGCTTCACTTTTTCTGTTTGTCCTTATAATCGGCGATTGCCTTTCTCAGGGCATCTGCACCTAAGTTTGAGCAATGCATCTTCTGCGCAGGAAGCCCTTCCAGCTCATTTGCAACCGATTCCTTTGAGATGAGTAATGCCTCCTCGATGGTCTTGCCCTTTGCCATCTCGGTAATCATACTGCTTACTGCTATTGCCGCTCCACAGCCAAATGTCTGAAACTTTGCATCGACAATCCTTCCTTCGCTGACCCTGATGGTTATCTTCATGACATCTCCGCATGTTGGGTTGCCTTCTTCGCCTACACCATCGGGGTTTTCTATCTCTCCGACATTCCTTGGATTCATAAAATGCTCCATTACTTTTGCGGAATACATTGTCCTGTCTCCTCCATGCCTCCCCAGCCTTTTTGATAAGGGGAGATTTCTCTTAGTCTTTTTACGATTACCGGAAATTCCGTAAGCAGATAGTTTATATCATCCTCTGTGTTTTCGTATCCAAGAGAAAACACAATAGAGCCCTGTGCAAGGTTAGGAGAGATGCCCATAGAAAGGAGCACAGGGGATGCCTTAAGGGCTTTTGATGAGCATGCAGAGCCAGATGCCGCATATATGCCCAAAACTGCAAGCAAAAGGAGCATTGACTCGCCTTCTATGAACTCCACTACAAAGCTTGCATGACCAGGAAGTCTCTCTGAGGGATGGCCTGTGAGATAGACCTTTTCTGTCTTAAGAATGCCCTCTATAAGCTTGTCCCTTAAGCCCTTTATATAGTGCACCCTTTCAGGTAGCTTTTCCTTTGCAATCCCTGCGGCTCTTCCCATGCCCACTATTGCAGGGACATTCTCTGTGCCAGCCCTTCTTCCGCCTTCCTGTATGCCGCCATATATAAGCGGCACTATCCTCATCCCTTCCCTTAGATAAAGGGCACCTGCACCTTTTGGCCCATAAAACTGATGCCCTGCCATACTGAGGAGGTCAACACCTAAGTCAGACACATCGATTGGTATACTGCCTACCCCTGAAACTGCATCTGTGTGAAATGTTATGCCCTTTTCCTTTGCTATGTGAGCAAGCTCCTTTATTGGCTGAACCGTTCCAACCTCTGGGCTTGCAAGTATTATCGAGATTAAAATCGTCTCATTTGTAATTGCCTTTCTTAAGGACTCAGGGCTAATCGTGCCATATTTGTCGGGATGTAGAAAGGTAACGGCAAAACCTGACTTTTCAAGAAACCTTGCTGAGTTAAGCACAGAGTGATGTTCTACCTTTGACACTATAATGTGACTACCCTTGCTCTGCTTTGCGAGGGCAATCCCTCTCAGGGCAAGGTTATTTGCCTCTGCACCCGATGATGTAAAGATAATCTCTGAGGGCTTAACATTTATCAGGGAGGAGACCTCTGCCCTTGCCTCCTCTATTGCCTTTCTTGCCCTCATACCTGACTCATAAATGCTGAGGGGGTTGCCAAAGTCCTCCTTAAGATAGGGCATTATTGCCTTAAGAACCTCTTCATCGAGAGGGGTTGTGGCAACATGGTCAAAATACCTTACCTGCATATTTACCTCTCTTTCTTTTTAATGAAAAACTTAAAAAACTCCTCTGTCTCTTCAATCCCAAGAAACTCATTTCCTGTTTTTTCGCACCAGCCAGAAATGTCCTCGAAAGCACCGTCATAATCAGTAAGGATTTCAAGCACCTGACCAGGGGAAAGTGTCTTCATCAGTTCCTCTAACTTAAGAAGATGCATCGGACACATCATATATACTATATCAGCAGTGACATCTGCCTTGACATTCTCGATAAATCTAACAGGCATCTAATTTTGCCTCTTTGTTTTTCTATCGGGCATTGTCCTCACAAGACCTTCTGTATTAAGCAGGTTATCCAATGTGATGGTGCTTAAGAATTCATCTATCTTCTCTCCCAATGCCCTCCAGAGAAGATATGTGACGCAAATATCGATGCGACTGCATCCCTCATCAGGGTTAAGACACGATGTTATGGCAACAGGGCCTTCAAGCTCCTTAAGGATATTACTTATAGAGATTTCATCGGGC
>JACQZC010000067.1 GCA_016207905.1 Nitrospirota bacterium
CTTAAACCATGCCATGTCTATATGTCGAATTCATCGCCGTCACGAAGTATCCGTATATTATTCATCCTAAGGCGGGCTATCTCCTTTCTTATCTGTTTGAGGTACTGGGGCTTGGGGTGTGTAATGAGGATCCTTTCGGGGATGTTAATCATCTTTTTAAGCTCTCCACTAAAAAGCCCTGCTGTAAGGTGGCCTGTTATAATTGCCATGTCCTTCATCTTATTCGGGAAAGAAACCTCTACTATGGCACAGTGCACGGGGTTTTCTGTTGCCTGCCATATCTTTTCCGTAGGCCCGGTGTCTCCTGTGTAAAGAAGCCTTTTACCGCCCTTGCCTTCGATGACATAGCCTGTGGCTGAAACAGCATGATTGACCTCATATGCAGTAACCTTATAGGTGTTTACAGTGAATGTATTACCCTTCTTTATGCCTTTCAGCTTGAGGACTGCATTATCGGGGTTTGGTATAACTGTGAAATCAGGCCAAACCGTGCCATTAAGGAGGCTTCTTTTAAGGGAGTTTAATACAGAGGGAATCGCCATTACGGTAACACTGTGTTTTTTGTTTTTCACTATTATATTATCCGCAAGAAAAGGGATTCCCTTGATATGGTCAAGATGGGCATGTGTTATAAGGATATATCTTATCTTCCACTGTGCCGATTCGTCAAGGACTGCGCCGATTGTTCCTGCATCCAAAAGAACGGAATTATCCAGAAGAAATGCAGGTGGATTGAAGTTTGGGAATTCGGCACCTGCTGAGCCCAGAACCTTGAGTTTCATAGGACTATCTCCATCTCCTTCCATGCCCTGAAAAACGCCTCTACAGCTTCTGAATCGAACTGTCTGCCTGCATATTTTTTTAATTCTTCAAAGGCAGACTCGGCACTTAGTGCCTTTCTATAGGGCCTATCTGTGGTCATTGCATCGAATGTATCGGCAACTGCGATTATCCTTGCAGAAAGGGGTATCCCCTCGGCCTTTAGTCCGTCTGGATAGCCTGAGCCATCGTATTTTTCATGATGCCCTCTGACTCCGGGAATAATATCCTTAAGCTGTCTTACATGGTTTAAGATTTCCGAGCCGAAGCGTGGGTGCATGTTCATTGCCTCCTGCTCTTCAGGCTCAAGCCTGTCTTTCTTCAAAAGGACACTATCCCTTATGCCGATTTTTCCAATGTCATGAAGTATTGCCGAAAGCTTGAGACCTTCAAGCTCTGCCTTACTTAGTCCCATTGACCTTCCTATGGCAAGACTATAGTTCATAACCCTCTTTGTATGACCTCCTGTGTAGGGGTCTCTCTTTTCGATTGTCTCTGCGAGGGACTGTGCTGTGCCATAAAATGTCTCTTTTAGCTCTTGATAGAGATTTGCATTTTCTATAGCAACTGCCACCTGATTTGAAAGTGCAGTGATTAACTGCATATCATCTTCGTCGAACTGTCCAATGTTTTTGTTTATTACCTGTAAAACACCCAATATCCTCTCCTTTGTGCTTACAGGAACACATATCATATCCCTTGTGACAAACTTACTCTTTTCATCGGCATCTTTGAAGAACCTTGGGTCAGACTGAACATCTCTGATTAAGACAGGCTCTCCCTGTAGAGCAACCCAGCCTGCAATTCCCTGACCCTTCTTAAGCCTGATTTCCTTCAGTTTTCCTCCTTTGTCTCCGAGAGCAACCTCAAAGAAAAGCTCGCCTGTCTCCTTATCCAAAAGCAAAAGCGAGCCTGTCTCTGCATCTGTAAGCCTCGTTGCGGCCTCTATTGCACGCCTCCTTATCTCGTGTGTATCCAAAGTGGAGTTTATGAGTGCAGTCAGTTCCATAAGCTCATTTAACTGTCTGAGCTTTTTTATAAAGGACTCCTCGCTCATTGGGTGGCATCCCTTAGTCCCCTGAGAAATCTTTTAAGTTCCTCTTCTGGCTCATCGAGCCTCCGCACAATAGCACTTCCTACAATAATACCATCTGCCACATCGGAGAGCACCTTAGCCTCCTCAGGGCTTGCTACGCCAAAGCCCACACATATCGGCATCTCGGTAAGCCTGCGTATCGCCATTATAGCCTCTGACAGGGCAGTGTCAACGAGAAGCCTCGCTCCTGTTATGCCTGTCAACGATACATAGTATATAAAACCTCTCGATAATTTTGCCACCTTTTTTACCCTTTCGGCAGTTGAGGTTGGCGCAAGCATAAAGATTATGTCAATGCCCTTTTTTCGTGAAAGCCTTATAAGGTCATGCGCCTCATCAGGAGGAAGGTCAGGCACTATTATACCATCTATCTGAGAGGAGACTGCATCTCGGACAAATGCCTCCTCTTTATAAGCAAATATAGGATTATAATATGTCATTAAGACTATAGGTATTTTAGTGACTGCCCTTATATCTTTGACCAGCCTGATTACATCCCTCAGTGTTACACCCTTTGCCAATGCCCTCTCAGATGCCCTCTGAATAACAGGTCCATCTGCAAGAGGGTCGGTAAAAGGGACTCCAAGCTCTATAATGTCCGCACCACATTCCTCAAGGACTTTTATTAGCTCCTTTGTCTTTTCCAAGGACGGGTCTCCTGCCATGATGTATGGGATAAAGGCTTTTCTGCCTTGTTTTTTGAGATTATTAAAAGTTTTCTCTATGATTGACATGTCCTTTTTATACCCACTCAATCTCCACAAAATGGCTTACCTTCTTAAACTCCGGGTCGCCTGTGACTACAACCGCCTTATATCGAACCGCAGAGGCAAGGACAAAGCAGTCAGCATAAGAAATGCTGTACTCAGCCTTGTATTCAGCAGCCTGGTATATGAGGTCATTTGTAGCAGGCAGGACAGTGAAGTTGAGTCTTTCAATATTTGCGATTGCCTCAAGTTTCTTCTGGTCGCCAAATGCCCTCTTTGTTGTATAGATGATTTCCCCCATGTTAACCGCATTTATGTATTTGGCTGCGCCCAACCGGCTAAGATTCCTCAGAAGGCGGATTATCCTGTCATGCCCTTTCTCCTTCTGGAATAATTTAAGGAGCGCATGGCTGTCAAAGACATAACCTGCTGGCATTACTTGAACTCTGCCTTGCGCTCATAGAGCAGCCTTTTCGAAAGGGAGGGCTCCGGAGGCAGAATGCCACAGGCTGCGGCTATGGGGTCTTCCACAGGAGGAATTAGATAGATTATCCCGCCGTATTCCATTATCTGCATTTCCGACCCCGGCTCTATGTGGTATTTCTTCCTGAGCTCCACTGGGATGACAACCTGCCCCTTTGATAGAGTTTTAACTTTTGGCATAATATTCCAACCTTTTAAATAATTGTTATACCCTATTGATTATTGTATAACTTTCAATGCCTCCTGTCAAGCCGTGCTTTTTAATTTTTTTACGCACTACGGCATTTTCTTATCCTTCTGTAGTGTTTCCTTGAATATATATTCTACTATCTCCTGAGTCGCCCTGATACAAGACAGTGCAATATCTTCCAGTTGTTGCCACTGGACCCTTTCATGTAAAATCTTATTCCTCTCCTTCCTAATATCGTGGGCATATCTTTTCAATTCATCCGGCAGTTTGCTTTTTTCTATACAATCTTCTTTGGTGCCTTTTGTAGAGTCGCAATTCAGGCATGCCTCAATTAAGGCAAAACAAAATACAATTGCCGCATTGTAAAGACCCATCGCGTAACATTGCTTAATTTCCTCGAAACATTCTCCTATTCTTTTTGGGACATTACTGGCACAAATTAATGCGCCGACTTCTCTAAGACGGAAAACAATACCCTCAAAATCGATTTTGCTATCTAAATTGCCTACCCAATCGTCATCATATTCTTCAATGCTCTCTTTTGTTATTATGGAATAAAGCTTTTTAAAAAGATGCCGGTTATCAGATTCTGCATTTTGAATGTCAATAAACAAATTTAGCTCCGGTGTGCTTTCATAGCTGTAAAGCTTTTTTTTTGAACTTAATATTATTAGGTTTCCTATTCGTTCGATTGTGCTGTGCAAAAGACTTATCAAGTCGTTGTAGTCTTTTATGTAAGTATGAATTAATTGTTCAAACATGCTGCCTGCGCCTGTAATATTTTTTGCCATCGTTCTTTAACCCCTCTCAATCAGCATCTTTCCATACTTCAACGCCGCCCTCACGAGCGGGATATTCCCCTGCTCCACCTCTTCTTTAATTATCCATGAGCACAACCCCCTCTTCCCTCAAATCTCTTTTGGCTCTATCAGAAGCCTAACACCTGCTATTATCTGATTAACCCGTGTTAGCGGTAATGTCCCAATCCTTTCAACAAGGTCTGATTTATCTACTGTTATGACCTGTGATATGTTTGCCACACTATCCCTTTTGAGCCCACCTTCACCCTTTCGGAGCAAGACATTGCCCGGGGATTTTGCCCTCTTAAGATTAGATGTTATGGCACAAACAACTACAGTGTTAATCTTACTCACATTGAAGACATTATTCTGTATAACAACATGGGGGTGCTTATACCCGGGCCCTGAGCCTTCAGGGATACCGAAATCAATCCAGTAAATATCCCCCTGTTTAATTTCCAACGGGCTTCCTTAAAATTCTATGGCTGTAATATCTTTTACCCTTCTGCCTTAGATCGGTTTCCTTCAGAGGTTCTATATCCGAGTATGCCTCGTTTATGGCATCTAACAACTCTCTTGCCTTTATCCTTTCCAAAAATTCTTTAAGTGCAAGGGTAAATAATTCGCTCCTTGAATAACTATGTTCTTTAGCTACCCTTTCAGCCTCTCTGAATATTTTATCCGGGAGCGATATTGCTGTTTTCATAAAATTAGTATGATATAAAGTTATACTATTGTCAATACCATTAGGTTTTTAATATTCCCTTAATCCTTGCCACATGCTCAACATCCTTATCCCCTCTACCAGAGAGGTTCACTATTATAATATTGTCCTTTGGGAGTGTAGGTGCAAACTTGACAGTCTCTGCGAGGGCATGTGCTGATTCAAGGGCAGGGATTATGCCCTCTAATTTTGAAAGCAATTCAAAGGCATTAAGTGCCTCATCGTCGGTGGCATATGTGTAAGTAACCCTTCCTGTGTCATGAAGATATGCATGCTCAGGACCAACCGATGCATAATCAAGTCCTGCCGAGACAGAGTGTGTCCCCAAAACATTTCCATCTTTATTTTGTAGGAGATAGCTTTTTGTGCCCTGAAAAACACCTATAGAACCGCCTGCGAATCTTGAGGCATGCTCACCAGTAGGGATACCCTTTCCACCTGCCTCAACACCAATCATCCTTACATTATCTTTAAGAAACTCATTGAATAACCCGATGGAATTACTTCCACCACCAACACATGCAATGAGGACATCTGGAAGCCTTCCCTCGGCTTTTAGAATCTGTTTTTTAGCCTCCTTTCCTATGACTGACTGAAAGTCCCTTACCATTGCTGGAAATGGATGAGGACCAAACACAGTTCCCATGACATAATGTGTTGTCCTTACATTTGTAGTCCAATCCCTTAATGCCTCATTAATGGCATCCTTGAGGGTTTTTGAGCCTATTGGAACTTCAACTACATTTGCACCTAAAAGCCTCATTCTAAAGACATTAAGTGCTTGCCTATGCATATCCTCTGTGCCCATATAGATTGTGCATTCAAGTCCCATGAGTGCCGCACCTGTTGCAGTGGCAACTCCATGCTGACCCGCACCTGTTTCTGCAATGACCCTTTTTTTGCCCATTCCTTTGGCTAAAAGCCCCTGTCCGAGGGCATTGTTTATCTTATGAGCGCCTGTGTGTGCAAGGTCTTCTCTTTTTAGATATACCTTTGCTCCGGAAAGATACTCTGAAAGCCTTTTTGCAAGATATAAAGGAGTTGGTCTACCTATGTATGTGCTTTGAAGCTCCTTTAGCTCTTTCTGAAATGCCCTGTCTTTTTTTGAGTGTAGATATGCACCCTCAAGCTCTTTAAGGGCAGGCATGAGGGTCTCTGGAACAAACTGCCCTCCATATTGACCGAAATAACCTTTTTTCATTTTCTGAATTTTTTACTAATGCCTGTTATTGTTACCCCAACTACCTTTTTGCCTCTGAGTCTCAGAAATACACCATTTTCTAATATATCCGTATCAGTTGCCCTTTGAGGACGCTCTAAACTAATATACAGGACATCAGCTTCTTCATCGAAATCAAACCACAGGTGTTTTGCACCTACTTTTTTGATATGAGGCAATGCCTCAAATATCTCCTTTATTGCTGTGGTTGCTGCCATACTATTCTCCTTCCTTTCAAAAGTTTCTTTATCTTTGTAGTGACAAACGCTGTGATAATGAAACCGTCTTTCTGTTCTTTCATCTCTTTATAAATTACAAGCAATGCCTTTCTTTGAGAGGTAAGTTTTACCGCCCAGAGATCATTCGCATCTCCTTCAACCACCCATGTAGGGCTTGAAACAGCCTCCAAAATATCGTAATAGTATCCTGCCATATCATCGTGATTTTCTACAATATGACGCCACCTTTCACCTGTTAAGCGAATAGGGACATTATTGACCGATAATGCAAAATCAGTCATGTTAGCTCATTTCTCCCTTCCACAATTACAGTTTCTTCCATGTGTACATCCTTCAAATGGGTCTATGACAAGCCTCATAGGGATAAACTCTCCACATTTACAGAGCCAGCCTCCTGCTTTAAATGCCTCAAGAGGGAGTTCCCTTCCACAGAGCGGACAAAGAGGCATATTGCCCCTCAGATAGAGGTTTTTAATACCTTCTTCCATGATGCATTATTATAGCATTTGAGGACAAGGGAATATAAGCAGATAGCAAGACTTGACAATATCTTGCCACAAAAATAGAAAATGAAGTAATATCAAGATGCTGGGAGTGTATAGGGCTCTGGTGTCCCTCCTGGACTTCAAATCCAGTGTTGCCTGAGAGAATCGGGCATGGTGGGTTCGATTCCCACACGCTCCCGCCAGAGTTTCTAAATATTCTAAATATTTAACTTGACAAGCCTTTGGCAATTGGACTATATTTTTATACCTAATTAAAAGAAGATTAAGCCACAATTTTTATCCTATTGACGAAAGGAGGTGATAGTAATGAGAAAGCTTATAATTGCATTGACATTGTTAATCGCAATAGCATTAGTTGGCAGTGCTATGGCAGTAATGACAGGTAAGACAGTTGAATATGCAGGTGGTGCTAAAGGAAAGGTAGTCTTTGACGGTGCAATACATGCAAAGGCAGGCAATAAGTGTGGTGACTGCCACCCAAAGATATTCGGCCCAATGGGACCACATAAAGAAAGGATGAAGGCACCGATGGCAGACGGCAAGCATGTAGCCGGAGAGTTCTGTGGCACATGCCACGACGGTAAAAAGGCATTTGCACAGGATGAGGCTAATTGCAGTAAGTGCCATAAGAAAGCAGCAGGCGGTTATTAATATAACGCCGTATTGAAAAGATTAAGCTGTCTAAGAGCTACATCTTTATATTTTAGAGGGGGACTTGCTAAAAAGTCCCCCTTGGATTTTAAATGTAGAGCTGATTATTAGAGTCTCACTTCTATGAAGGACTTCTCCCTTAGTCCTTTTATCCATCTTCTATGTTCCTCCATGAGCTTTTCTTGGAGGAGAAACTCTTTTATCTCTTCGGTATTCTGAGTGCTTGACCTTTGAACTTTTATAATATGCATGCCCTGAGCACTCCAGAATGGCGAGCTTATGCCATCTGACCGAATGCCCTTTAATGCCTCCCTGAATGCCTCTGACATCTCAGAGGTCTTTAGGATGCCTAAGTCACCGCCTTCCCTGCCTGCTGGCTCCTCGGATGAGTCCTTTGCAAGTTCCTGAAAATCCGCACCTGACCTAAGCATATCGAGCACCGCGAATGCCTTTTCTTCAACTGTCTTTTTATCTTTTGGGTCAGAAGGCATTTTAAAAAATATCTGCCAGACCCTGTAGCTGTCATCGCCAGTGGCTATAATATAATTCCTAATCTCATTCTCTGTAACGGTTATTCTACTTCTTACTTCACGGCCAATTACCTTTGCGAGCGTAATCTCCTCGACAAGGATTTTCCTATAGTCCTGAAGTGTAAGTCCTTCTTCTTTCAGCACATTAATGAACTGCTCATGGCTTATGGAGTTTGCTTTTAGGGTCATTTCTATCTCTCCGTCGATCTCCATGTCAGTGGCATCGATGCCGAGCCTTCTTGCCTCCTGTAACTGCAATTTTCTGTCTATCAGCTCCTCGAGGAACCGTGCCTCGTTAGCCTTAAGGAATTTAGTCCTTTGCTCATCGTTTAGTATTTTTATTCCTCCACTTTTTATCTGCCGTCTTAGTTCAAACTCCATTGCCCTATAAAGCTCGCCCCATGTTACCACCTCTTTGTTTACCACTGCCACAACCCTGTCAATCTCTATGGCAGGGGTATGGATTGGCATAAGAAGGATAATCGTTAAAATAAATAGTTTTATCTTCAGGCTCAACCTACTAATGCAATATCCTTGACAGAGGAATTCAGGATATAGATTTTGATGTTATTTCCTTTGGTATCCACAGGATAGACGAAAAAGCCGTTTTTGCCCTCTTTTGGCGATGAAAGGTGAAACCCTTTTTGCCATGGCAGTTCGCCATTTAGATAGCCTAAAAGGGATTCGGCGTCAGTGAATTTTACATACACCTTTTTACCCTTTTTAGGGCTTATGCTATAGGATTTTCTTTCCCTGTACTGCTTATCTCCCTTAAATGTCCTTACAAAGAATATTGCCTTGAGGACATCTACTGAAATCTTCTTTGGATTTTTCTTTTTAGTCTCTTCGATTGAAACCTCATTTGAGCTATCCGAGAAATTCAAAAGATAACCCTTAAGCACCCTGCCGTCTTTGAACCTGAGTACAACCTTATCAGCCCTCCTCGGTGTCATAGCTTAGAATTATAGCATGGCAGAATTATTTAATGACAATACTTGCCTTGCCTTTTCTATCCGCAACCCAATGGGCGGTCCCTGCTTGTCTTTTATTTTCATAAATTATAGCTCTGATTTTTTCCCTTGCCTCATCGAGGGTCTCGGGCCTTTGTGCCTGTCTGTCCTTTACCATAAATATATAGAAAGCTTCTTTGCCGTTTAAAGGGCCTCCATAGGTTCCTTTCTTCAGTTGCCCTATGGAGTGTTCAATCGGTTGTCCGAATATCCGAGGCTCTACCCACACATAACCGCTGACAACGGCATTTTCCTCTGCGGCAAGTTTATCTGCCATGGTATCGAAATCCATGCCCTTTTCCTTCATCTCCTTTAGTACTGTTTTCGATTCCTCTTTGGTTTTTGTCTGTATAAACCTCACAAGGACCAATTCGGGTTTAAGGAAAGGCGTAGTACTTGCCTGATAATATGCCTTTATATCTTCTTCGGTAACAGACTGAGGAGGCACGAGTTGGGAAATGAACTTAGACACTACGATTTTGTTTTTAATCCTTTTTTTCAGGTCGCTTAGGGAAAGTCCTTTAGCCTTAAGGTCTTTTTTGAATGCCTTCTCGTCAATGCCCTGCATCCTAAGGTCAAGCTCCTTCCCAACCTCCTCATCCGAGACTGAGATATTCTCCTTGCCTGCGGCTTTAATCATCAGTGTCTCTGCGATAAGCTCATCTAAGACAGCCTGCTTCAATGCCATTGCGTTAACCTCAACCCCCTGTGCCTTATGCTCTAAAACCCTTTCGTTTAATGCGGCATTTAACATCTTTTCGGTAATAGAGATGCCGTCGACCACTGCAATTGGTTTTTTTTCGCATCCCGATAATAAGAAGAATAAACCTAACAACATTATAACTTTTCTCATTAGACCTCCTTCTGTTTAATCCTTTTCTACTATCTTTCCCATGCTGACGATTCTGTCATCTGCCTCGACATCCATGAGCTTTACACCTTGCGTGTTTCTTCCATGTAGAGATATATCTCCTGCCCTCGTTCTTATGAGTTTTCCTGAGTTTGTTATCATGACAACCTCATCGTCCTCCCTGACCTGCATAAGACCAACTGCCTTTCCGCTCTTTTGGGTCAGCTTTATGGATATAACCCCAAATCCGCCTCTTCCCTGAACAGGATATTCCTCTATATTAGACCTTTTCCCTATTCCCTTTTCGGTAACGGTAAGAAGTGCTGTTTTTTCCTCGACGACCTCGGCTGAGACAACCTCATCGTCTTTTCTTAGCCTTATGCCTCTGACCCCTCTCGCAGTTCTCCCCACAGTTCTAACATCTTCCTCGTTGAATCTAATCGAAATGCCTCCTCTTGTGCCTATGAGTAGGTCCCCTTTTCCGTCTGTCCTTCCTACAGCTATAAGCTCATCGTTGTCCTCTATGGTAAGGGCAATGATGCCTTTGCCTCTTGGGTTACTGTATTCCTCGAGAGGGGTCTTTTTGACCAAACCATTTTTTGTAAAAAATACGAGAAAGGCTTCTTTGAAATCCCTTACAGGGATTGCAGTTGCGATTCTTTCTCCATCTGAAAGGGCAAGGAGGTTTACCAATGCCTTTCCCTTTGCGGCCCTTCCTGCCTCTGGTATCTGGTATATCTTAAGCCAGTAAAGCCTTCCACGGTTACTGAAAAATAGCATATAGTCGTGGGTTGAGCCTATGAAGAGCTGTTCTACAAAATCCTCCTCTTTTGTCTCCATGCCAATGAGCCCTTTTCCGCCTCGCCTCTGGCTACGATAGGCTGAAAGGGGGTTTCTCTTTATATAGCCCTGATGGGACACTGTAATGACCATATCCTCCTCGGTTATAAGGTCCTCTAATGTTATCTCTTTTGTCTCCTCTGCAATCTCGGTTCTTCTTTCATCGGCATACCTGCCTTTTATCTCGAGGAGCTCGTCTTTTATAATCTTCAAGACCATTGCCTCGCTTGCAAGGATTGCCTTTAGTGCCTCTATCTGTTTCAGGGTCTCCTTATACTCATCAACGAGTTTTTCCCTTTCGAGCCCTGTGAGGCGCTGTAGTTTCATGTCTAAGATAGCCTGTGACTGTATCTGGCTTAAGCCGTAGTTAATCATAAGGGCATCCCTTGCCTCCTCAGGCGACTTTGAGCTTCTTATCAGGGCAATTACCTCATCGAGATGGTCAAAGGCAATCTTAAGACCCTCGAGGATATGGGCTCTTTCCTCTGCTTTTCTTAGCTCAAACCGTGTCCTTCTTAAGACCACATCCTTTCTGTGCATAAGGAAATGATTGAGCAGTTTTTTGAGATTCAGTATATGTGGCTGGCCATTAAATATTGTAAGCATGATTATGCCGAATGTAGATTCAAGTGGTGTGAACTTATAGAGGTTGTTAAGGGTGACCTCTGCTGCCTCTCCTTTTTTAAGCTCGATGACAACCCTTGTGCCTTCCCTGCTGGATTCGTCTCTTATCTCGGATATGCCCTCAATCCTTTTGTCTCTTACAAGCTCTGCTATCTTTTCGATAACCCTTGCCTTGTTGACTTGATAAGGCAGTTCGGTGATTATTATGTTTTCTCCGCCTTTATGTTCCCTCTCAATCCTTGCCTTTGCCCTGAGCTTGATGAGCCCCCTTCCGTGGGTGTATGCAGAGTTAATGCCTTCTACGCCATGAATAATGCCTCCAGTTGGAAAATCAGGACCTTTAACTACACTCATCAGCTCAGCTATCGAGGCATCGGGGTTTTCGACGAGCATCACAACTCCGTCTATTATCTCACCCAGATTGTGTGGCGGGATATTGGTTGCCATGCCAACTGCGATGCCTGTTGAGCCATTTATAAGAAGATTTGGTATTCTCGATGGAAGAGTAACAGGCTCCTCTACGGTCTCGTCAAAGTTCGGGCTGAAATCCACAGTGTCTTTGTCAATGTCAGCAAGCATCTCTTCTGCAATCTTTGCAAGCCTTGCCTCTGTATACCTGTAGGCAGCAGGCGGGTCCTCCAAGGAACCAAAGTTTCCCTGTCCATCTATGAGCGGATACCTCATGTTGAAGTCCTGTGCAAGCCTCACCAGTGCATCATAAACAGCAGTATCTCCGTGGGGATGGTATTTTTTAAGGACCTCGCCCACAACACCTGCGCACTTTGAGTATTTTTTGCCAGGCAGAAGTCCTTCTTTGTACATGGCATAAAGAATCCTTCTTTGAACAGGC
>JACQZC010000068.1 GCA_016207905.1 Nitrospirota bacterium
AATGATTAGGAGGGCCGCTTCTGCCGTAAGGTAACATGCGCCTGAGAGCGCGGATAGATGACTGGCTTTTAAGCCAAGCGGACGGAATTGCTTCTTGACTATTAAAAGGAGGTTGCTTTTTCTTTTTCATAGATGACAGTTTCAGGGTTCAGAATGACAAGGTGGGGAATGACAAAGCTGTATAAACCATAGTCCATTTTTTACTTGACAAAAGGGGTTTAAATCCTATACTATATAACTATAGTTTGAAAGGGGTAGGAGTCCTTCTGAAGAATCCCGAAACATCGGGACGAACAAGTCGGAATGCAGAAAGTGAACGAAAACTGCACAAAAGTGAACTAAAAATGAACTAAAATGAAGCAGGAATCATTAAAAATCAAGGGGTTATGAAGACACCCCCCCTCCCCCTCTCGGAAAAGAAGAAATGTTATACTTATTGAGATAAAAAAAATGAAAAGCACACTTAATCTCATTGACACACACTGCCACCTCGAGATGCCCGAGTTTGACCATGACAGAGACTCTGTCATTGAAAGGGCAAAGCAGGCTGGCATTTCCGCAATCATAACAATTGGCTCTGACACTCATAGTAATGAAGAGGCTATAAGGCTCTCTGAAAAATATGACATCATCTACTGCTCGATAGGCATTCATCCACATGAGACAAAACTTTTTACAGAAGATATATATAAGAAACTCAAGGAATGGGCAACACATAAAAAGGTCGTTGCAGTAGGCGAGACAGGGCTTGACTATCACTATATGAACTCTCCTAAGGAGGTGCAGAAGGAGGTCTTTAGATGCCACATAGAGCTTGCCAGAGAGAAAACCCTTCCGCTTGTTGTCCATAGTAGAGAGGCAAAAATAGATACACTAAGCATTCTTAAGGAATCAGGCATTACAAAAGGAGTAGTGCATTGCTTTTCAGGTGATATGGAAATGGCAGAGGCTGTGATGGAAATGGGCTTTTATATATCCATAGCAGGACCCGTTACATTCAAAAATGCAAAAAGGCTTCATGAGATTGTAAAGGCAGTGCCTGATGAATACCTCCTTATAGAGACAGATGCACCGTATCTTACACCTGAGCCCCTGAGAGGTAAAAGAAACGAGCCCTCATACATAGTTCATGTGGCAGAGGAGATTGCAAGGCTGAAAGAGGTAAGCCCTGAGGATGTAGCAAGAATTACAACCCTTAATGCAAAGAGGCTTTTTGGCATAGGTGCCATTAAAGAGGAAGGCACAATAGCTTATAAGATCAGGGATAGTCTTTATCTGAACATCACAAACAGATGCACGAATCAGTGCTCTTTCTGTATAAGGTTTCATTCAGACTATGTAAAGGGGCATAAGCTCAGGCTCAAAGACGAACCAGCCATAGAGGAGCTGAAATCCGCAATAGGCAAGCCAGACATCTATAAGGAGGTTGTGTTTTGCGGTTATGGAGAGCCTTTTTTAAGGCTCGATGTCATTAAAGAGGTCTCATCGTGGATAAAGAAAAACAGAGGCAGGGTAAGGGTCAACACAAATGGTCATGGAAACCTTATTCATGGAAGAAACATACTGCCTGAGCTAAAGGGCATCGTGGATGCCTTATCAGTGAGCCTTGACGCCCATGATGAAAAAACCTATGAAGAGCTATGTAAGCCTGCCTTCAAAGGTGCCTTTAGAGCAGTTATGGATTTCATAAAGGAGGCAGTGAAATATATACCCGATGTGGAGGCAACTGCTATCGAGATAGATGGCATAGATATCGAAAAATGTAGAGAGATTACAGAGGGTCTTGGTGCAAGATTCAGGACAAGGAAACTACATGTCGTTGGATAGGTGTTATGAACCCTTATTTCCTATTACCTCAAGCACCTGCTCGAGAAGCACCTTTGGGCTGAATGGCTTTATAATATATCTGTCTACGCCACACTTAAAGCCAGCCTTCTCGTCCTCTTCCTGACTTTTGGCTGTAAGCATGAATATCGGGATTTGGGAAAGCTCAGGGTCTGCCTTGAGGCGTTTGCAGACCTCAAGCCCAGACACCTCAGGCATCATCCAGTCTAAGATTATGAGGTCAGGCATCTCCTTTCTTACGACATCGACTGCCTTCACGCTTTCCCTAAGGGTGATAACATTAATGCCTGCCCTTTTAAATTTGTCTTCAACCATCATAAGTATAAATGGCTCATCGTCAATAACCATAACCTTGCTCATGCATGCCTCCTGAATGGCAGTTTGATAGTAACGGTTGTGCCTTTCCTCATAGTGCTTTGTATCTTGAGGTCTCCACTATGCATCAGGGCAATCTCCCTGCAAAGGGAAAGACCAAGCCCTGTGCCTTTTGTAGTTGCCGCATACTTGCCTCTGAAGAACTTTTCACCTACACGCTTGAGGTCTTCTTCTGATATGCCCCAGCCAGTGTCCGTTACCTCTATAATAAGATTGTCCTCATGAAGTCTGACACTTACATCTACAGAGCATTTAGCATCGGAGTATACGATTGAATTGTCAATGAGGTTTTTTAAGAGTTGTTTTATCTTTTCTGCATCGCCTCTCCATGCCTTCGTGTCATCGACATTGGAGGAAAATTTAATCTCTTTCCTTTTTATCGTGGGTTCAAGCTCTGCCTTTATGTCCCTTAGAGTCGCCTTAAAATTAATCTCTTGTTCTTTGAAGACCTCTTTTCCGCTTTCTATCCTTGCCACATCCAGAAGGTCGGAAACCATATTGGAAAGCCTTATGCCCTCGGCAAGTATTGTATTAAGGTAGTCTATTTCCTTTTCTTTTGAGACCTCTTTCTCGATTAACATCTCTGCCATGCCCACGATTGCAGAAAGTGGTGTTCTAAATTCATGCGAGACTGCCTTGACAAACTCTGTCTTCATCCTATCTACTTCCCTTTCTATACTCGTATCCCTTAGGTTATACACTGCACCTATGACACTGCCTTCCTTGTTAAGGACAGGGGCACTGTTAATCTTAAGCGGGATTATCGTTCCGCTTTTCATGTATAGCTCTCCGTCCTTTCTACAGGTTCTGCCATTTATAGCTTCCTCGAGGCACTCTCCGAGTGTCCACCTGAGCTCTGTGTTTTCCTCTGCATATCCAAATATATCACAGCATGGCGACGCAGTGAGAGCAGAAGACACTGGCACCTCTACCATCCGTTTTACTGCCTTGTTTGCGGATATGACCTTGCCGTTTACATTTACAGTCATTATACCGTCTGTAATGCTCTCTAAGATGGTCTGTGCCATGCTTTTTTCGAGCATTGCCTCCTCGTAGAGCCGACTCCGCTCTATCGAGACAGCAAGCATACTGGCAGTCGTTTGAAGGAAAAATATATCCTCCTCTGTAGGCACAGAAAGTCCCCTGAAATACAGTCCAATAACACCCGCTACCCTGTCGCCAATAGATACAGGGATACTGCATGCCGTGTTATAGCCTGATAGATATTCCGGAAGATAAAATTTTGATTCAGCCCCAATGTCCGAAAAAACCACGGGCTTTGCCTTTTCAATTGCATATCTCTCCATTGAGCTAATCTCACGGGGATAAGCAGTTTCGCCTCTAACATGTCTTTTTTCGGAATCACTGCTGATAACAAGATTTCCCTCATCGTCCATTTCAAGGAGCCACACAAAATTAGCCTTACTTGTTTCCTTTATAGTAGAGATGGTTGCATCGAGCACATCCCCTATGTCCAGTGTAGAGGACAATGCTAAGGAGAGCCTGAGAAGGTTTTTCTGCTCATCTACCCTTCTTTGTCTCTGGTGGTCATAAAGCTCTCGCATTTTTTCATAGAGCCTTATATTTTCAAACGCAATGCCTGTCATATCTCCTATGGAGTTGAATAGCCTTTCTTCCTCCGGGGTAAACACATGTGGTGTAAAACTGAATGTATAGAATACACCGAGGAGCTTTTCCTTTCCCCTGATAGGTATTGCGGCTAATCCCCTTATCCCCGAATGCTTGAGAATGGACTTCTCGATTCTCGTATCCCTCAAAATATCTGGCGTAATAATGCTTTGCCCTGTAACGGCGACCCTTCCGGGTATATCCTCTCCAAGCCTGACCTTTCCTGCGGTCCTCATAAAGTCCTCGGATGCCCCCTTCTGATACCTGCATATAAGCTCTCTGCCTGCCTCATCCAAAAAAAATATTCCTGCGCCATCCATGCCCAATACATCAATAACCTTTTCAATTGCATTGCCAAATATATCCTCTGCCTTGAGAGACCTACTTAAGAGCATCGAGACTGCATTGAGTGTTGCAAGCTCCTTATTCCTCTGTGCTATCTCGTCTTCGAACTTTTTCCTTTCCGTTATATCCCTCATGACCTCAACTACATGCATCACCTCGCCAGAGGCGCCAACCACAGGGTATGCTGTTATCTCATGAAATACCCTTAAGTTGTCAGATGATACATGCTCATGCACTGTCTTATAGCTTCTGCCTGTGTCAAACACTATTTTTACAGGACAGTCTATGCCCTGAAGCATAAGGCAGTTGCTGTGAAGCCTGTGGAATACGCTGTGGCAGAATTTCCCTGTTATCTCCTCACCTGCTTGTTTGATTGCAGTCTTATTTGCCTTCACTATTCTCAGGTTTCTGTCGATAACAAGAAGGATGTCAACGAGGCTATCCATTATTGCCTCTGTATGGTCTTTTTCTTCCTTGAGGGCATCCCTCAGGGCTACCTCGTTTCTGAAGTCCTTGATTATCCCTATTTTTGCGATGACCTCTCCGTCTGTGGTTATCGGTGCACCGCTTATAAGGACAGGTATGTTGCCCTCTTTCTTTGAGATTACAGATATCCCATATGAGGACGACAATTTCTCATCCCTTTTTCTTAACTGTTCCCTCATTATCTTTTCGTTTGCCTCATCTAAGAAATCGAATATCGAAATCCCTATAACCTCGTCCCTTTTATAACCAAAGAGATTTGTAAATGCAGGGTTTATGTCAATGATTATATTATCCATGTCAACGACCCACATGGGGTCAAGCATTGTGTTCACATAGGTGTCTTTTCTCAGGAGTTCGGCTGTCTTTTTCTTCAGTGCATCTGCCATCTCATTAAATGCCTTTGTCACCTCTCCAAGCTCGTCTTCTGCCTTCACATCTAATCTCACATCGAGATTTCCTTCCTTGAGCGCCTTTGTCCCTTTATAAAGCTCCCTCACAGGCACGAGAAACCACCTTGAAAGAAAAAGCGAAGCAATAAAAGCAATGACAAATGTATAAGCCGTAAGAGAGATAAAACTATCCGTAAGGTCTTCCTTGAACTTATCGTGAACCGAGGTCTGTTCCGGGAGAAGTGGCTCGATTTTTTCAATGCCCTCCATCATCCTGTCTGAATCACGATACAGTATAAGGTAAAGAGGCGTTATTACGGTAAAAGAAAAAATCAGGAGCGTAAGAAAGAAAATATATGTCAGCCTGTTTTTAAACATTTATCAGATTTAGTAAAAGGTAAAGCAGAAGCACTACAATCCCCCAGCCAAAAAATGCAGAAAAAAGAGGTCTTGCACCCTTTTCTGCTATGGAGTCTATATCGATGGTAAGTCCTATGGCGGCGAGGGCAATAGAAAGAGACAGTCTACTTACAATCTCCATAACTGTCCTCAGAGAGGCAACACCCTCCGAGAGGTTAACTGCTAAGGCTAAGACAAAAAATAATATCATAAACCATGGCACATAAAGCCTTTTTTTCTGTGTGCCGGCAAATATAAGAACAGAGAATGCTATAACCGTAAGAAACGCTATCCTCAGGAGCTTTATATTCGTTGCAAACTCAAGGCTTTGAGCCCCCATGCTTGCCGCGGCAACCTTTATCTGACCGAACATAGGAAGGGTCATGCCTGTAAAGATGCCAAATTCCCTTACTGAAAGCCCAAGCATCCCTGTAAAAAATTTATAAATGAGCATTCCAACAAGACCCACCGTCAGGATTGATAAAAGGGATATGGATGTATCTTCCTTTTTTGCGCCAATAAGTGGTGCAATTACTATTATAGCCGATGCCCCGCATATACTCATCCCTGTCGCTAAAAGAATGGAAAGAGTCTTTTCAAGACCAAATCCCCTTGAGATAAAATATGTGACAAAAAATGAGATGGGAATGACTCCTACAACCATAGGCCAGTATTTTATCTCTACGCCTGTGAATTTAATCTGCATCCCATAAAGACCTATACCTATTGGAAGAAATACCTTTATTGCCCATTTTGCGCCTTCTTCGATAGATGTCTTGTCGCCAAACATGTTAGGAACTAAAAGCCCGAATATTATGGATATAACCAGTGTATCGAATGAAGGATGAAGGGAGGATGTAAGATAACTTACAATGGATATTATCAGTGTTACTGCTAAACCGAAAGCTATATTTTTTGACCTGTTCATGGAATAGATTTATTATAACTTATTTCTTGGTTTTTATAAATTCAGTAGCATCCTTTATCGCTACCTCGCCTGAGGAGCCTTCCTTCAGGTCTTTCCATTTGAGTCTTCCTTCTTTAAGCTCCTCATCGCCAATTATAAAGACATAATTTGCCCTGACCCTATCTGCCCTTCTCATCTGGCTCCTTAAAGAGCCGCCTTCGTAGCCTAACTCAACCCACAGGTGTTCTGCCCTCAGCGAGGAGGAGAGCTTTAGTGCCTGCTTTTTTGCCTCCTTACCAATCGTTGCAATAAACACATCAGGCAAAGGCATCTCAAGACATTTGTCTTTAAGGAGCATGGCAATCCTCTCTATGCCAATGGCAAACCCAATGGCTGGCGTTGGAGGCCCGCCAAATTCCTCGACAAGCGTGTCATATCTACCGCCTGCGGCTACTGCATTCTGGGCACCCAAAGAGGCACATGTTACCTCAAATGCAGTTCTTGTATAGTAGTCAAGTCCCCTGACCATTTCAGGGTTGAGCTTATATGATATGGTAAGCATATCGAGAAGTGAAACCAGCTCGCTGAAATTCTCTTTGCACTCTGTGCAAAGGTAATTGGGAATAAGCGGTGCGCCTTTTCTTAGCCTCATACAGGCATCCACCTTACAGTCAAGTATGCGGAGAGGATTGACAGTATATCTTCTCTTACAGTCAGGGCAAAGGGAGTTAAGCCTGTCTGAGAAAAAACCGATTAGTGCCGACCTGAAGGCTGGTCTACAGTTTTTACAGCCAATGGAGTTAAGCTCTAAGGAGAATCCATCGAGCCTAATATTTTCAAAGAAGCTCATGAGCATTGACAGTATTTCTGCATCTATCTGTGGCTCAGCCACGCTAAATGCCTCGGCACCGAGCTGGTAGAATTGCCTCTGCCTGCCCTTCTGAGGTCTTTCGTACCTGAACATAGGGCCTGAGTAGAAAAACTTCTGTGGCTGAGGAAGATTAAAAAGGTTTTTCTCCACATAGCACCTTACAATGCCTGCAGTGCCCTCGGGTCTCAGGGTAATGCTTCTACCTGCCCTGTCATTGAATGTATACATCTCCTTTTCGACTATATCCGTTGTCTCTCCGATACTCCTTACGAATATATCGGTGAACTCCATAACAGGTGGTATAAGCTCCTGAAAGCCATATCTAAAGAAAACCTCTCTCGCAGTTCTTTGTATCTCCTGCCATATATATGTGTCAGGAGGCAGGATGTCCGCAACGCCTTTTACAGCCGAGTATCTCTTCAAACCCCTTTTGTCTCCTCTCTTTCTTTGTCAAACTCCAGCATCGTCATATGGGACTCCAGAAGCCTCTTAAGCTCTTCCTTAAAATGCCTTCTTATGCCTTTTAGGTCCATTATGTCTTCCTGTATCTTTATAATTTTTTCGTGTGCCTCCTGAACCATTGTATTAGATTTAAGCTCGGCTTCCCTGAGAAGGAGCTCTGCCTCTTTCCTTGCATTTGTCTTATACTCCTCGACCATCTGCTGAGCAGTCATAAGGGTCTCTCTGAGGGTTGCCTCCATTTCCCTGTACTCTTTTATTTGATTTTCCTGCCTTGAAAGAGATTCTTTTAAAGAGGCATTTTCCCTCAAAATGTCCTCCATCTCATCCCTGATTACCTCTAAAAAGGCAAGCACCTCCTCCACATCAAATCCCCTCCATTTTACCGGGAACTGTTTCTGTTGAATATCCAATGGTGTTACTCTCATAGACCGCCTCCTTCCATTTATCTAATTTATCTAAGCCTTCCTGCAATGTCTTGTAAGGATGCTATAAGAAAATATTTTAAAAACAGTATTGCTAATATTATTATCATTGGCGAAATATCTATTCCTACGCCAAACCCTATAGCCCTTCTTATTGGTCTCAAGACTGGCTCTGTAACTGCATGAAGTGCCCTTACAAGTGGGTTATATGGGTCAGGGTTAACCCAGCTTATAAGTGCCCTTATAATGATAATCCACATATAAATGCTTAATACTATATCAAGCACCTTTGCCATGGCAAGAAGAAGATTTCCAAATACAAACATCCTGCCTCCTTTTATTTAGATAATTCCTTTGCCCTTTTCACTGCGGCATTAAGGGCATCCTCTACGATTTCTCTCAGGTGTTTTTCCTCAAACACTTTAAGTCCTGCCTCAGTTGTACCACCCGGGGATGTAACAATCTCCATTAGCCTCTTTGGTGTCATGCCTTCCTCGAGTAGCCTTGCAGTTGCCAATGCAGTTTGAACCGTTAGTGTAACTGCATCCTCTTCTTTAATTCCTATCTTCACCCCTGTATCTATCATTGCCTCTATGAAATAGGCAATAAATGCAGGGCCAGAGCCTGAAAGTGCTGTGACTGCATCTATATATTTTTCAGGCAGTGTGATAACCTTTCCAACTGACATGAATATATCCCTCACAGTCCTTATATCTTTGTCATCAAAACACTCACAAAGTGAGATAACAGACATCCCTTCACCCACAAATGCACCAACATTTGGCATGACACAGACTAATCTCTTTGTCTTTAACTTAGACTGAATGTATGAAAGTGTAATGCCTGCGGCTATTGAGACAACAGTTTTTTCCTCAGTAACAGAATCCCTTATCTCATTTAGCACTTCTTCCATCTGCTGGGGCTTTACAGCAAGGATTATTATGTTACATTCCTTTATAACATCGAGGTTGTTTGAAGTTGTCTTTATGAGATATGTATCCTCAAGGTATTTCCTTCTATCAGGCCGTGGCTCAGAAACAATTATATCCTTCATGCCCTTTGAGAGCATTCCCTTGATAAGGGCATCCGCCATATTTCCGCCACCTATAAAGCCTGTCATGCCCCACCCGGATAATTCATCATTTCCAGCTTCCGAATTCACTACACTTTCCTTTTCCCAGCATACTCCTTTGCTTTCCGATAAATGTCTTCAACGCTCATCCCTTTGAAAAGCTTATCCTGAAGTTTTAGATAATCTCTTTTTTCAAAGGTAATTTGAGACAGAAACCTTATTGCATCAACCTCACCAAGGTTTTTAAACAATAGCTTTAATCCCTTTTCCCTTAACTTCGTATCGCTTGCCATACCAGGCATTTTAATTTACCTCCATTCCAATGAACCTTATCGGATTCATTGCTTTAATATCTAATCCCAGCAAGGAGACCCTCTTTATTAGTCTATCATCACAGGTTAAAAAATACTCAGCCCTTCCTTTTGTAGCACAGGCAAGATGCAAGGCATCTCTCGGCTTTACACCCTTTGATTCAAGCCCTTTCGCTGTTGTAAATACAAATTCATGAGGATAGATTTTCTCTTTGGCTAAAGAAGATGCCATTTCTATCTCAAGCCTGACATCATCGTATGGGTTCAGGCTGTTTTCATAGTCAATCATAAAAGACCAAAGAAGCGTAAGGTCGCCTCGTCTTATCCTCTGAAGTATAGAAAATATAGCAATCGTCTCAAGCCTTATTCTAACTTGCGACTGGTCATCGAAGGGTCGGTTATAGATATTCACATCAAGATAAATTTTTACCATATTCTATTTTTCTTTCCCCGAATATCCCTGTTCCAATTCTCACCATTGTAGCACCTTCCTCTACTGCAACCTCAAAGTCATTCGTCATACCCATTGAAAGCTCTTTTAGGGCATATCCATCTGCCAGTCTTTTAAGCAGGCTGTAATATGGTCTTGAGTCCTCCGGGTTATCGGAGTAAGAAGGCATTGTCATAAGCCCCTCTACTTTTATGCTTTTCATCATCCCTGCCTTCTCAAGAAGGTTTTCAATCTGCTCTTTTTTAATCCCATGCTTAGTTTCTTCAGGAGAAAGCTTTACCTCTATGAGGACCCTCTGTACCTTGCCTGCTCGCTCGGAATATTTATTTATCAGCTCCATGAGTTCTATAGAGTCCACCGAGTGAATCAGCTCGAAAAGCCCTATTGCCTGCTTTGCCTTGTTTTTCTGAAGATGTCCTATCATGTGCCACTGAATCCTTGAATCCGATGCTGAAACGAGTTCAGCATGACAGATTCGAGATTCGAGATTCGAAATTTTTTCCATTGCCTCCTGAACCCTGTTCTCTCCAAATGCCCTTATCCCTGCATCCACTGCCTCAATTATCCTTTCTATGCTGACTCCTTTTGTAACTGCAATAAGACTAACATCCTCAGGGCTTCTTCCTGAGCGACCTGCGGAATAAGAGATTCTCCTCAGGATACTGCTTACATTTTCAATAATCCCTGCCATTAAACATTATATAGTAGTATCTATCTAAAGAAAATTCAATCTTAGCTTGACCTGTTCTGCTAAAATGATAATGTCCTAAACAGAGCTATAATTCCACCCTTGAAGAAGGGTCTGACTAAGTTATCTGAAATTTGCAAGATTTGATTAACTGGATACTGTTGTAATCACTTTTATCTTGAAACTCAAATTGCCACACTGAGTAATTATTTGAACGCTTTTCGAAAAAAAGAGTTACAACCTTTTTTATAGAATAATGTGACCATTGACGAAAAGGATAAAATAACTGTCTGATTATCACATTATCCGTTCTGCTGTTTTTAGCCTCTATTAAAGCAATTTGCGACTTTCCTTCATATCCAGCATCTACTTCGGTTTGAACACTCTCAACATCAATCCTTTGATTGCCGACATTGAAAGAGAATTTCGGGGTATATTTTCTGCCCCTTATGGTTAAAACCAAGGTGCTGTCATTTAAAAAACTTCTAATCAAGCTGGCGGCATATGCAAAATCCAAATGCTGCATTTCAGAATTGCCCACTTTCGAGGTGTCTAATGTAAAGGAGATAAAATTCGGACTTCTTTTTCATTTGTTTTTTTGAAATGGGCAGTTGCACTTTTGATTTGCTCGGCTGTAATAACAAAAGGCGATTTATTAAAATTATGTTTTTGGATTTGAAGCTTATCGAAAATAGTTTTCCATGACGCACTATTCATTTATACGGATTGCCTCCACTACTTTTTCTGGTTTTAGCAAGGCTGTCCTTTTAATTGCCTCTTCAAGTCGCTTTTTTGAAAGCGTAAGATACTCTTCCTCCAAATCGATACCGACAAATCTCCTGTTGAGCAAAACCGAGGCGACGCCTGTCGTAGAACTTCCGCAAAACGGGTCCAATACCAAATCTCCTTCTTTTGTGGATGCACATATTATTCTGGACAAAAGTTCCACAGGTTTTTGGGTAGGGTGTTTCCCAAACCTTTTTTCTTCTGTTGGCGGCGCGGATATTTCCCATACATTACGCATCTGTTTGCCCTGATTTATCTTCTTCATCAGCGGGTAATTAAAGTAATGTTTGCTTTTTACATTCTTACCCGCCCATAAAACTATCTCTGTCGAATGGGTGAAGTATCTGCATGAAAGATTCGGAGGCGCATTGCGCTTATACCAGATAATGTCATTAAGAATTTTATAGCCAAGCTCCTGCATGGCAAAACCGACAGAGTAAATGTTATGTGTCGTCCCTGATACCCATATAGTCCCATTGGGCTTCAAAACACGCTGACATACATTAAGCCATTCCAGAGTGAATTTATGATTTTCTGCTATTCCCATAGATTTACCCCAGTTCCCTTTATTTACAGAAACCATTTTTCCAGCATGGCATGTAATCCCTCCATTGGAGAGAAAATACGGAGGGTCGGCAAATATCATATCAACGCTGTTTTCTCTTGCCTGATTTAATATTTCGATACAGTCGCCTTTTAACAGACGCACCGAATGTTTGCGGTTGTCATAAAAAATAGAGAACGGTTTTTTCTTTTCATATGTGGCTGTGTTTTCTACGATATAAAAATCCAATGGTTTTTCAGACGGCCCGTATCTCTTTGTTTTGCTGGACTTGGTCGGCATCTCAATCACTAACTTATCACAGATATTTAGGGATTGTAAATATAATCCGAGACAAAAAAGGCTTGACAAATCAAAAGGCATGCCTCGGAATAAAAAGGATGATGGATAATGCAGGGTTGACCTGTTCTGCTAAAGGCGGATATTATAAGTCATAGGGATGCCGAAGTGGTGGAACTGGCAGACACGCCAGGTTCAGGGTCTGGTGGGGGAAACTCTGTGGGGGTTCGAATCCCCCCTTCGGCATTATTTGTTTTAAGTCTCATTTGTGCTATGGTTTAATTATGGAAAGGAGGTCTATATGGCAAGGGTCTATATGCTGGCAAATGTCTTACCTGGAAAGGACAAAAGTATAAGGGACACACTAAAGGGGACAAAGGGCATAAAGGGTGCAGATGTCATAACAGGACAGTTTGACATCATAGCCGTATTAGAGGCAAAGGACACAAACACCATATTCAGCAGTATCCTCAAGGAGATAAGAAAGATAAAGGGTATTACAAGGACAGAGACATTTGTGGCAGTTGATTAGGGGGTAAGGTGCATAGAGCAGAAAAACTGAGGGAGGTCATCAGCTCCCTTCATGAGGCAAATAAGCTCGTTCCTGTTATCGTGGAAGGCAAGCGGGATGTTCAGGCATTGAGAAGGCTCGGGCTTTCAGGCGATATAATAACCCTTCACAATGGCAAAAGCATTTATGATTTCTGCGAGGACATCTCAGAGAGATTCTCAAGGGTAATACTCCTTCTTGACTGGGATTCAAAAGGCGAGGACCTCAATAAAGAGCTTTCGCTAAACCTGAGAGGACATTTCGAGGAGTTCTCTCCTTTCAGAGAGCTTATAAAAGTCCTCTGCCAGAAAGATATAATGCAAATAGAGAACATTCCAAAACTCCTAAGAAGGCTCGAGGATGAAGAGGCAGATTGGAAATAAAGGAGAAGAGCTTGCCTTTCATTTCCTTAAAAAAAAAGGCATGAAGATTCTTAACCGCAACTATAGAACCCCGGCAGGAGAGATAGACATAATTGCAAAAGACGGCAATACACTCGTCTTTGTGGAGGTCAAAACAAGAAGCGGAGACCTTTTTGGTCAGCCTGTTGAAGCCATAAGTCCGAAGAAAAAAAAGACCATGGAGCGGGCAAGCCTCCATTACATCTTAAAGGAAAAACAGGAGGGCCGGCCTGCAAGGTTCGATGTTGTAAGCATAAGGATTCTTTCAGATAAAAACCACATAGAGCATCTTAAGGATGCCTTTGAGATTAAGGTTTAAATGACCATTCGGGAGCAGACAGAGGAGATTGAGCGGAAGACCCTTCATCCGAATGCCTCTTTTAGTGCCTCGAGCAAAGGAAGGCTCAGGCGTGAATCCATTGAAATCCCCTTTCCCTGCCTCTCCCACAAAGGGGAGGAACGAAGCAGTGAAGATAAATCATCGGGTCAATGCCCCCCTTTGCTGGTATAATATGCCATGAAGAAAGAATTTAAAGAGGCCATAACCGAGGCAAGCAAAGACCTGCTTTTTTTGCAGATATAAGCGAGATAGAGAAAGACTTTGAGCATACTGACTTTTAAGAGGCGGACATGAAAGGTTAGATAAATTTACTTAAGAGAATGAGGGATAAAAAGTGCCTGTAAAACCAACCGCAAGAATATACGATGTAATTAGAAATATCTCAAACGATGAATTTTTACTTCCTTCAATTCAAAGGTCATTTGTTTGGGGAGAAGATAAAATTTGCAAGCTTTTTGATTCTCTTATGAATGACTACCCTATTGGTTCCTGTCTTATCTGGAGTAGAAAATTTATTAAAGATTATAAGTCCCAAAAGAGCCTTTTACCCTCTGAAATAGAGGTTTCTAAATCGTCTTATCTAGTTTTAGATGGACAGCAAAGGTTACAGTCTTTATATCTTGGGTTCTTCGGAAGTTATGATGGAGAGAAATTATATTTTAATGCCGACAGTAATCCAACCGAAGAAGAAAATGATTTAGCATACCAATTTCAATTGATGTTGCCTGTTAAGGCAAAAGAAGACCTCCATTGGATGCTACCAGAAGAAATTATCGGGTTAGATATAGAAGATATACAGGAATTCGTAGACAGAAATTTTAGAGATAACACCGTTGAAAATCGGAAAAGGATAACAAAAAATCTTTCAAAATTTATTAAGGTCTTTAACATAGAGGAAAGAATATTTTTGCAGGAAGTAAAAGAGACCTTACCTTATAACGATGTCTTAGAAGTCTTTGTACGAGTGAACTCTGGAGGGATGGTATTAAAAAAGTCAGACTTAGTTTTTTCTACGGTTAAGTTGCACATGCCTGACATGGAAGAAAAGTTTATTGAACTTATTGATAAATTAAATGGGGGCGGAGAATTTGACTTTGATATTGATTTTATCATCAAGACATCCTTTGTTCTTTTTGACAAATGGGCAAAATATGATGTGGGGAAACTAAAAGATAATGATTATATAAACAAACTTAAAAACAATTTTAATAACCTAAGAAAGACTTTATTATCAACAAAAGAATTTATTAAGAGTGACGCAAAAATGCTTTCAAGGCGATTTTTGAAATCGGATTTAGCCGTAATCCCTATTATAAATTATATTTTCCAACAACCGCATCAGCATCTACCTGAAGGCCAATCTAAAAGTATCCGGCAATATTTGTATATGTCATTCTTTATGAAATTTTATTCCCACGGTTCTGATGGGAAATTAGATGCCCTACATAAGAAGACAATAAAACAGTCTTTCCCAATAGAAGAAATTAGTAAATATATGGCTGACAAAACAGGTATGAATTACGGGTTCTCAAAAGCTATGCTATCTGATGTTGATTTGATACTCAATATTATTCAGGGTGGTGTTTATGAAATCCCTAAAAGTAGAGGTTGGAGCTTGGAGAAAGACCACATATTTCCACAAAGCATTTTAAGACAGAAAAACATACCCGATGAATTAATAAATAGTGTTGGAAATCTCAGGCTTATTAATAAGACGAGAAACATTCTTAAAAGTGATACCCCTCCTCCAAGAGATATTGAGTTTTTTGGAGTTGAGGAAAAGATTTATTCCATATTAGAAAAGGAATTTTGTAAAGATTATTATCAAGAGAAAGTATCTCACGGAGTCCCACGCTGGAAGCACCATATAGCATTCGCAAAGGAAAGAGCAAGACAAATACATGGTTTTATTAAAAGCCCTAAGGAATCAGGGAGAGGATATTGGGAATTAACCACAAAAGGCTGGGAAAAGTATTATACTTTAAAGAAAGAAACTTAAATCATGCCGGAGATTTGTAGATTTTATGGAATTATAATAGCCATGTTTTATGACGACCATAATCCGCCTCATTTCCATGCAAGATATGGCAGCCATAAATCAGCTATCAGAATTGATGATTTTGCAGTTTTAGAGGGGTTTTTACCGCCCCGTGCTATGGGGTTAGTCATGGAGTGGGCTGCTATCCACAAGGGCGAACTCTTACTTGAGTGGAAGGCAGTCAACGAGAAGAAACCTTTGTTCCCGATAGAGCCGCTTAAGTAAAGGAGGCAGTTATGTATTACGATGTAGTAGAAGTGAAATATATTAAGGACTATAAATTAGAGGTCGTATTTGAAAACCAAGAAAGGGGAATCGTTGACCTTCAGGGCTATATTAAAGCAGGCGGTATCTTCAACCGATTCAGAGATATGTCCTACTTTAAGCAGGTTTATATCAACGATGAACTCGGCGTGCTTTGCTGGCCTGGAGGCCCGGACATAGCACCGGAAACCCTCTACAGCATGGCAACAGGCAAACCCCTTCCAAACTGGATAGCTCAAAAACAGGCGGTTGAAATCTGAGCTATGACCATTCGGGAGCAGACAGAGGAGATTGAGCGGAAGACCCTTCACCCGAATGCCTCTTTTAGCGCCTCGAGCAAAGGAAGGCCGAGACCCGAAAAAGAAGGAGAGCTGAGGACATGCTTTCAGAGAGACAGAGATAGAGTCATACACTCAAAGGCATTCAGAAGGCTTAAGCATAAAACACAAGTCTTTCTTGCACCAAAAGGAGACCACTATAGAACCCGGCTTACACATGTCCTTGAGGTTAGCCAGATTGCAAGGACGATAGCAAGGGCATTAAGGCTTAATGAGGACCTTACAGAGGCAATTGCATTAGGTCATGACTTAGGACATACACCGTTTGGACATGCAGGAGAGGCAGTGCTTAGGGAGATACATCCAGAGGGCTTTGAGCACTATGAGCAGAGCCTGAGGGTGGTTGACTTTCTCGAGAATCAGGGCAAGGGACTTAATCTCACACACGAGGTCAGAAACGGCATACTCAAGCACTCAAAAGGCAAGGGACTTATAATCCCCAAATTAAAGTCCGACATGGCTGAGACCCTCGAGGGTCGGGTTGTAAGGGTCTCGGATGTTATTGCATACCTCAACCATGACCTCGACGATGCCCAAAGGGCAGGGGTCATCAAAAAGACAGACATCCCGATTGAGACTCTAGATGTCATAGGAGATACATATTCAAATCGCATAGATACTATGGTTAAGGACTTTATCTATACATCTTTAAAGACAGACTTAGAAGAGCTCAATGTGTCCGATGCCATGACAGAAGAGCTTTATAGGCTAAGGAATTTTCTCTATGAAAAAGTGTATGAAAACGAAAATGCCAAATACGAATTCAAAAAGGCAAGAAAGCTCCTTCTTGACCTTTATGAGTATTACATAGAGCACCATGAGGAGGTTTTTAAAGACATACCTCAGGAAAAGAAGCCCAACAAAAGGCGCATGGTATGCGACTTCATAGCAGGCATGACAGACAGGTTTGCTCTTATGACTTATGAAAAGCTCTTTTTGCCTAAGCAGTGGACGGTCTATTAACCATCATCCCTTCTACCCATTCAGGAGCGCCAAGGGCATGAATATGCGTATAGGTGGCAAGGACATTTCTGTAGCAGAGCCCGTCCATTCCGTTTATTATTCCATTACCCCTTTTCATCTTGAATGCCAGATACATGTCTTTCTTCTTGCCAAATTTTATGACCTTTGAATAATGAAACTCATGGCCATTTAGAATTGTGCCATTTTTATAAAACGGGTTAGACCTTTTTACTTCTGCTATCGTATAACCATGTGCCTCGGGCTTCCTCTGAAGAGAAAATGTTATCGGAAAAACACCTGCCATGGGGTATGACCTGTCTTGAAGTATTAAAGACTCTCCGAGGTACATGAGCCCGCCACATTCTGCATAAACAGCAAGCCCTCCTTCGATTGCCTCCAAAAGGTCTCTTTTGAAAGATGTATTGCCTGCAAGCAGGATTGCGTGGGTCTCGGGAAATCCGCCTCCTATATAAAGGGCATCGAGCTCAGGAAGTCTCCTGTCAGTAAGGGCGCTGACCTCTATGAGGCTTGCACCTTTTTTTTGAAGCACTTCTAAGTTTTCAGGATAATAAAACTGAAATGCAGAGTCCCTGATAACGCCTACCCTTATATGGGATGATGCAATGGGTTTTGGATTTGAAATCCTAACCTTCAGAGGCTCTGCGGACATTGCGATTTCAAGCACTTTCTTTATTTCAACATGTTTTTTGACAATCCGAGCCGCCTCTCTTATGGCATTGTCAACCTCGGAGTGCTCCTGATAAGGGATAAGTCCCATGTGTCTTTCGGGAAATGCTGTCTCTACCTGTCTCGGTATTGCACCAATGACAGGGAGCTTTGCGTATCTTTCTATGGATTCCCTGACAATGGATTCATGTCTGCTTCCAGCTACATGATTCAGTATGACTCCTTTTATCTTCACATAAGGGTCAAACTTCTTTACACCAAGGATAAGTGCCGCCGAGGTCCTTGTGGTTTTTGTGCAGTCAATTATAACAATGACAGGTGCCTTGAGTGTCTTAGAGAGCCTTGCAGTAGAAAATGTGCCTTCTACATCCATGCCGTCATAAAGACCCCTGTTGCCCTCTATAACTGCAATATCGGAGTCCTTTGAATGCTCTACGAAGGACCTGACAACATTTTTTTCGCCTATGAGAAAGGGGTCAAGATTATAGCAGGGGCTTTTTGCAGAAGCTGAAAGCCAGCCCGAATCTATGTAGTCAGGGCCTTTTTTAAATGAGATTACACTAAGTCCTTTTTGTCTCAGGACAGAGATTAAGCCAATAGAAAGGGTAGTTTTACCTGAGCCGCCTTTAAGCCCAGCTATAACTACCCTCGGTGACTTAAACTCAGCGATTACTTTATAAGCCCTTTTTCTCTTAGATATTCCTCTGATGGGATTTCCACAGAGCTTGCCCCTCCGCCATAGGAGTACATGAGCCTTCCGATGTCTATCATCTCCCGCATGGCTTTTTTCACTACATCTTTGTCCACGCCTACCTCTGCCGATACACCGTTAAGAATATCTTTTTCCTTGAGCTTCTTTTTCCCTTTTGCGGCTTGCACAAAAGCGAATATCTTTTCTTTAAGTTCGTCTATCTCCATGTTTCACCCCTCTTATATTAGGTTACTAAGATAGTGCTGTCCCGAATATTCGGGACAGCACTATAACAATTCTACCATTTAAATGCGGCTGATGTCCTCATCGTGTCTCTCATGAATGTGAAGTCATCCAAGTGCTGGTATGTGAACTCTATGCCTGTAAGCTTGAAGAACCTCTCCCATCCGATTCTTTCTATCCACTCGCCAATCCTTTCGTGCTTTCTTGCATTCTTTGCATATACATCAATGATGTTTTTGACAGCGGCAACTACCTTTGGCCAGCGAGGAGGCTCGTTATAAAAGAAAGGAATAGCTAACTTCGAGAACTTTGGCCCTGTCCTCAAACTGCCTATCTTTCCGCCTACCACTATTGCAACACCATCTTCTTCAGGATTATGGATGTTGATTGGAGGGCATACTGTAAAACAGTTTCCACAGTACATGCACTTTTCATCGTTAATCTTAACGGATTTTTTAGCCGGGTCAGGGCTTATTGCCCTTGTCGGACATGAAGCTATTGTTGTTGGTATCTCACACATATTTTTGAGCTTCTCATGGTCAATTGCAGGAACTTTTCTGTGAACTGCAACAACTGCTAAGTCTGAGCAGTGAACTGCACCACACATATTAACACAGCATGCAAGTGCAAGCCTTGTCTTTGCAGGAAGCTCCTTTTCAACAAAATAAGGGAATAGCTCATCCATCATTGCCTTGACAAGACCCGATGCGTCTGTGCATGCACCATGACAGTGCACCCAGCCCTGTGTGTGAACAATATTACTTAACCTTGGTCCTATACCGCCTATCACAAAGCCCTTTGCCTTTAGGTCTTTCTTAAGTGGCTCTACCTTCTTTTCATCCGGAGTCATGAACTCCACATTGTTTCTTGAGGTAAAGCGGATATAGCCATCGCAGTGCTTGTCTGCTATGTCAAGCATCTCCCTTATGGTCTCTGTGGAAAGGATTCTCGGTGAGGCTACTCTTACCGTAAATACCTTGTCTCCTGTGTTAGAGACATGAACCATTGTTCCTGCATCGAGCCTTTCATGGTATTTCCAGTTGCCATAGTTCTTTTTTATTACAGGCGGTAAGAACTGCTCGTAATGTGGTGGCCCTATGTCTGTCTTTCTTGTTTTTTTTGCCTCTTCTTCAGTTAACCAAGCCATTTTATCCTCCTTTTATACCTTAATTTTATTTATCTCTTCAGGTCCTCTTCCTTCCAGAAGAAGAACGGGTCTTTTCTGGGCTCCTTTACCTGCTGTGGCTGAGCAGGAACACCGATGTGTTCAAGGAAGCTCCTCATGCCCTTCATCTCGATAACCTCGCCGAGTCTCTCTCTGGGCTTTGCATTTTCATCCCACCACTCAATTATCTTGCCGATAAAGCCATAGAGGTCATCATAAGGAGGCTGAACCTTCATGAAAGGCACAATAACCCATGAAAGCAAAGAGCCTACGACAATAGGAGCCTTACTTCCGACTAAGATTGAGACGCCTTTTTCTCCTGTTGGCTTAAGTGCCTTTGTCATCTTTGATATGCAGTGCATGCACCTCGAACATTCATCATCGTTTATCGTCATTTTAGTTCCATCATAGGAGATACAGCTTGTCGGACACATATCAACAATCTCTTTGTTAATATCCATCCTGTTTTTTGCATACCATTTTACAGCATCCTGGTCTACTGCAATCTTTCCCTTCCATGTTCCTATTATCGAGCAGTCTGCACGGGCAATTGCGGCAACACAGTCAACTGCACAACCTGAAACCTTTATCTTGAACTTATAGGGGAAGGCAGGTCTATGAAGCTCGTCCTGAAACCTCTGCGTCATCTGATAACATATCTCCATCGTGTCAATGTTAGCCCACTCGCACCTTGCAGGGCCAATGCAACAGCTTGGCGTCCTCATTGCAGAGCCCGAGCCTCCTAAGTCCCAGCCCCTCGAGGAGTATTCGGCAAAAATTGGCTCAAGGGCTTCTGTCCTTGTCCCTAAAAGCACGAGGTCTCCAGTTGAACCATGAACATTCGTAAGCCCACTACCATACTTGTCCCAAATATCTACGATTTCCCTCAGTGCCTTTGTCGAATAAAACCATCCCGAAGGCTGGTTGATACGGACAGTATGGAAATGTGCTACACCCGGGAACTCATCAGGCAAAGACGAATACCTTCCGATAATTCCACCACCATAACCTAAGACGCCAACAATCCCTCCATGCTTCCAGTATCCGCGTTTTGTCCTATAAGACTTCTCAAGCTGACCAAGCTCATCATTAGCCATCTCGCTTTTCTTGCCAGCCTTCTTTATCTCTGTGACAAAGCTTGGCCACGGACCTTTTTCCAGCTCATCCAGTAGCGGAGTATCATACTTCTTAGCCATAAGAAACTCCTCCTTTTATTAAATTTTTCTAACGAATCTGCGCTCAAGAAATGCATTCAAGCCTAATATATATATACCTAAAGGGTCAAATAAAAAATATTAATTGTCAAATCATAAATACTTATAACTTTATAAAGGAAAACCCTTGTTTTTAACTAATGGTATCTATATAAAATTATAATACCTGCTAAAGCCTTAGATTTAAAGGATAATTTTAAGTGGGCAGTGTTTGCACAGGGGGGCTTTGGTTTTGCAGAATAACTTGCCCACCCTTACAAGCAGGGCATGGTATTCATTATAGAGTCTTACATTCCTTTTAATGGATGAGTGGAAAAACTCCTGAAACCTCTCATAAGGCTCATCGTGTCTTATGAGCTTATGTCTTCCCAGCACTCTTTTTGTATATGCATCTATTACGAATATGGGTTTTCCGAGGGCATAAAGGAGTATGGAGTCTGCTGTCTCATGTCCTATGCCATTGATGCCGAGAAGTTTTTTCCTGAGTGTATCGGCATCCTCCTTAGCCATTGCCTTCATGCTTGCGTGGTAGTCGTTCAGCAGGAAGGAAATAAAAGATTTAAGTCTTTTTGCCTTAATATTGAAGTAGCCTGCTGGACGGATGAGTTCTGAAAGTCTTTCGATAGGAAGCTCATGAAGCTTTTTCGGGGCAAGAACTTTTTGCCTTTTGAGATTATTTATTGCCTTTTCAACATTCCTCCAGTTTGTGTTCTGGGTAAGGATTGCACCAACTGCTATCTCAAATGGGCTATCTCCGGGCCACCACTTCTGTGGACCAAAGGCTGAATAAAGTGCTCGGTAAATAGCTATGAGGACGTGCATTTAGCTACATTATAACAAATCTGAACTGCTGAAGGAGCCTTGCTTTTGTTATAATCTTAGATGACCTACGGGCTGAAAAAACACACTCTTATAAAGACCTGTATCTCCCTTGCGATTTTTCTCCTTTCAGTGCCTCATGCCTCTTCTGATGTTCTAAGGACAGTCCTAATAGATTCAGGGCATGGAGGCTATGACTCAGGGATAATAACGAATAATTTAAAGGAAAAGGCATTAGCGGTTGTCATTGCAAGGGAGCTTGAGTCCCTTTTGAAAGCCGAGGGCAAAAGGGTTTTCCTTACAAGAAAGGTTGACCGCTATTTTACTATTGAGGAAAGAATCTCCTATGCCATTAGAAGCCAGATAGATGTTTTTGTTAGCATTCATGCTACCTTATCAGAGGGTTTTTCTATCTATGTATCGGGGTTTCCAAAGACCGAGCCTTCTCCAATGCAATACTATAGCCTAATGTCGAGGCAGAGACCTTATCTTGAGAAAAGCAAGGCGTTGGCTAAGACAGTGGCAGAGGCATTGAAAAGGGAATTCAACATCCCTGTCTCCATAAGGGAGATGCCGATGCCTATTTTAAACTCCATGGGTGCACCTGCCATAATGGTAGAGGTGCCGATGAAAGGGGTTAACTACGAGCCTGGGCTTATTGCAGGTGCTATTGCTCAAGGCGTATTCAGGTATGAAAATCAATAAGCGTTTAATCTCAGTGGTCTTTTTCCTTGCCCTGTTCATAGCAGGCATTACTGCCGGGTATCTTTATTTATCGGTAAAGGCATCTCAGCCTTCTCCTCATCTACCCGAAAAAAACATACCTGCGAAAGGAGAAAAAGGAGATTTCCTTTATCTAAAAATCTATTATCCTATTTCCGATGGGCTTGAGATGGAGCAAAGAAGGGCTCAAGGCAGGACTCCGACTCCGAGAATTGTCTTAAGCGAGTTTCTAAAAGGCCCTGCTGGCAGACCCTCGTATGTGCCACGGAATACACAGGTTTTAGGAATTTATAATGGCTCAGATGGTATACTTTACATTGACCTTTCAGAGGACTTTAGAGGCAATTTTCAGGGCGATGCAATGGCTGAGTTTTTACTCCTTAGGGCGATTTACGAAAGCATGATGTCCAATATATCGGGTATAAGGGACATAAAAGTGCTCATTGAAGGCAAGGAGGTAGATAGCCTTGCCGGACACATTTCTTTGGTTTATCCCTTAGGGGAGAGCATTTCTCAGGCTAAAGAGGCACAAAAATGAATGATGCTCCGATAGGCATATTCGATTCAGGCATGGGAGGGCTGACTGTCATGAAGGCTATAGTCGAGGAAATGCCTTCCGAAAACACGGTTTATTTAGGTGACACCGCAAGGGTTCCCTATGGTATAAGGTCAAGGGAGACGATTTTAAGATACTCATTCGAGTGTATGAGTTTCATGCTCAAACATAATATAAAATTACTTGTCATTGCCTGCAATACCGTTTCTGCCATAAGCCTTGGGGCTATCAGAAAGAAAAGCCCTGTGCCTGTTATAGGAGTTATAGGTCCGGGTGCAAGGGCCGCAGTGAAATATTCAAACAATAGGAAAATAGGTGTTATAGGTACAGAGGCAACTATAAGGAGCAGTTCTTATCTAAAGGCAATCAAGGCTATTGACAGAAGGGCATGTATATACTCGATGGCATGTCCGCTTTTTGTTCCATTAGTCGAGGAAGGCTGGGTTAAAGGCGACATTGCAAAGCTGACTGCCAAAAGATACCTCGATGGACTTAAAGGAAAGGGCATAGATGCACTTCTTCTTGGCTGTACCCACTATCCCCTTCTGAAAGGCACATTATCCGAAGTAATGGGAGACAGTGTAACACTTATAGATTCCGCAATAGAGACTGCAAAGGAGATAAAGGTTGTGCTTAAAAAACACAGCCTTCTAAGAAAAGGCAAGAGAAAGCCGTTCAGGGAATTCTATGTCACAGACAGCCCTGAGAGGTTTGGGAGGCTCGGAAAGATGTTTTTAGGACATAGCATGGAAAATATGAAGGTGGTGCGGCTTGATATGGAGGTGTGAATGAGACCAGATGGAAGAAAGCCTTATGAGCTAAGGCAGGTAAAGATAACAAAGAATTTCATAAGCTTTGCAGAGGGCTCTGCCCTCATAGAGGTGGGTCAGACAAGGGTAATATGCACTGCCTCTATCGAGGAAAAAGTCCCTCAGTTTCTCAAGGACCAGAAAAAGGGCTGGATAACTGCGGAATACTCCATGCTCCCACGGTCAACCCAGACAAGGCTAACCAGGGAGTCCACCCATGGCAGGGTCGGAGGCAGAACACACGAGATACAAAGGCTCATAGGACGGGCGCTACGTTCTGTGGTTGACCTCGATGCATTGGGAGAAAGAACGGTATGGCTTGACTGCGATGTCATACAGGCAGATGGAGGCACAAGGACAGCCGCTATCACAGGGGCTTTCATAAGTCTCATGGAGGCAATGAGATATGCCATGAAAACAGGACTGCTTAAGACAATGCCTGTCAGAGACTATGTTGCCGCAGTGAGTGTTGGGATTGTTGATGGCGAGCCAAGATTAGACCTCGCATATGAGGAGGACTCAAAGGCAGAGGTAGATATGAATGTCGTAATGACAGGCAAAGGTGAAATCGTTGAAATACAGGGTACTGCCGAAGGCAGACCTTTTAAGACTCTGACCCTCAATGAGCTTCTCATGCTCGCAAAAGACGGCATCGACAGACTGATAAAACTACAAAGGGCGGAAATAGGCGAAGGTGTGTTAAAATAAAAAAGGAGGTTTAGAATTTGAATATATTCAGGAGTTTGTTTGTCTGGCTTCTCATAGGAGTCATGATGATTCTTCTTTTCAATCTTCTCAATGCTCCTAAGAAGACAGAGGATGAGATTAAGTTTTCTGAGTTCCTTCAGAGGGTCGAGGCAAACGAGGTGCAGGAGGTCGTCATAAAAGACACCCAGATAACAGGCAGACTGAAGGACGGAAAAAAGTTTAAGACCTATCTTGCCGAATACCCGGAGCTTATTAAGGAGCTTAAGGCAAAAGGGGTGGAGATTACCGTAAAGCCTCCTGAGGAGACCCCGTGGTATGTAAACTTCTTCTTCTCATGGGGACCTATTATATTCCTTGTCTTTATCTGGATATTCTTTATGAGGCAGATGCAGGCAGGCGGAAATAAGGCACTTTCTTTTGGAAAGGCAAAGGCAAGGCTTGTCCCGGAAAAATCCGTTAAGACCACATTTGCCGATGTAGCAGGCATCGATGAGGCAAAGGTAGAAGTTCAGGAGATAATCGACTTTCTTAAGGACCCTCAGAGGTTCCTCAAGTTAGGAGGTAAGATTCCAAAGGGTGCTCTTCTTGTTGGCTCTCCTGGAACTGGAAAGACACTTCTTGCAAAGGCAATAGCAGGCGAGGCAGGTGTGCCGTTCTTTAGCATCTCTGGCTCTGACTTCGTAGAGATGTTTGTTGGAGTCGGCGCCTCGAGGGTAAGAGACCTGTTTGAGCAGGCAAGAAAAAATGCACCGTGCATAGTATTTATAGATGAGATAGATGCAGTTGGAAGGCATAGAGGTGCAGGATTAGGCGGAGGACACGATGAGCGGGAGCAGACCCTCAATCAGCTCCTTGTCGAGATGGACGGCTTTGAAGGCAAAGAGGGCGTCATAATACTTGCCGCAACGAACAGGCCCGATGTCTTAGACCCAGCACTTCTTAGACCCGGAAGGTTTGACAGACAAATCGTTGTTCCCACACCCGATGTAAAGGGAAGACATGAAATCCTTAAGGTGCATACAAAGGCTATGCCGCTTGCAGAAGATGTAGACTTGGAGGTCATTGCAAGAGGCACACCGGGTTTTACAGGTGCAGACCTTGCCAACATAGTTAACGAGGCAGCACTGTTTGCCGCAAGGAAATCAAGGGAAAAGGTTCAGATGTCTGACTTCGAGGAGGCTAAAGACAAGGTCCTGATGGGTGTCGAAAGAAAAAGCATGATAATCAGCGAGACCGAGAAAAGAAACACTGCATACCATGAGGCAGGACATGTACTCGTTGCAAAACTTACCCCCGGCACAGACCCGATTCATAAGGTGAGCATCATCCCAAGAGGAAGGGCACTTGGAATCACCCAGCAGTTGCCAATAGATGATAGGTATACCTACTCCAAGGATTTTCTCGTTAAGGCACTCATGGTGCTTCTTGGCGGAAGGGCAGCAGAGGAGATAGCACTCAAACATTTGACAACAGGAGCTGGAAACGACCTCGAGAAGGCAACCGAGATTGCCCGAAAGATGGTAACCGAGTGGGGCATGAGCGAGAAATTAGGCCCACTTACATTTGGCAAAAGAGAAGAGCAGATTTTTCTTGGAAAAGAACTCACAAAACACAAAGACTATAGCGAAAAAACAGCAGAGGAGATAGATACAGAGGTCAAGAGGATTGTTATGGAGGCATATGAAAAGGCAAAGAGCCTTCTCCTTGAAGCCACTGATATACTTCACGCATTTGCCGCCAGGCTCCTTGAGAAAGAGACCATGGACCTAAAGGAGATAGATGAACTGCTAAGACAGTTACAGTTGCCCGAAAAACAAGAATCCCTAACAGCTTAAAATTGCCAATAGAAATCTTTTCAGTCGTGATACAAAAATGTTAAATTAATCTATGAGCAGGATTTCTGTTTTAATCAGCAAACCTATCATCCACCTTCTCCTCATAGCCCTCATTGGTCTCCTTGCCTATTCAAACACAAAAACCCTACTGTAAAAAACCTTACTTATTTCCTTGAGCCATCAAAGGCAAAAGGATTTGAATATTATGATGCCCTTAAAAGTAGATATATCGGGTATCTAACATTTGCACTGAATTATAAACTTCATGGATTTGATGTTAGGGGCTATCATGTATTCAATATATCAATTCATATTCTTAATGCCTTGCTTGTGTATTTCCTTGTTGTGCTGACTTTCAGGACGCCTTTTCTGTCATTGCGAGGGACAGGGTCCCGAAGCAATCTCATTGCCCTTTTCTCCTCCCTTCTTTTTGTCTCCCACCCAATTCAGACAGAGGCAGTTACATACATATTTCAGAGACTTGCCTCTCTTTGTGCATTTTTCTATCTTCTTTCGCTTGTGTTTTATATAAAGTGGAGACTCGGTGTAAAAGAGAAGTCCCCATCGCCTGTCATTGCGAGGGGCGATAGCCCCGAAGCAATCTCAGGGATTGCCACGCCTTCGGCTCGCAATGACAGAGGGGAAATCGACAAGAAGATAATTACAGCTTTACTTCTCTATCTTGGAAGTCTTCTTTCAGCCATCCTTGCCATGAAGACTAAGGAGAATGCCTTCACCCTTCCAGTAGTTATAATGCTTTATGAGTTTTTCTTTTTTAAAGGCTCTTTAGGTAAGAGAATACTTTATCTTATTCCATTTCTTTTAACCATGCTGATTATCCCTTTTTCGCTTATAGGGATTGATAAACCTGTTGGAGAGATAATAAGCGGGGTAGAGCCTGCAACAAGAGGCTATGGAGAAATATCAAGACAGGACTATCTTTTCACGCAGTTTAGAGTAATCACCACATATATAAGGCTCTTATTTTTACCTATTAATCAGAACATTGGTTATGACTATCCAGTCTATCATTCGTTTTTTGAAGTGCAGGTGTTTTTGTCGTTTTTATTTCTTTTATCTATCTTTGGCTTTGCTGTTTATCTTTATGTGAGGTCTAAGTCTTCACCAATATCGAGGCTTATAGCCTTTGGAGTTTTCTGGTTTTTCATAACCCTTTCTGTTGAATCAAGCATAATACCTTTGCCAATGTGGATTAATGAATATAGGGTCTATCTGCCTTCTGTTGGGGCACTTGTAGCTGTAACATCAAGCATATTTATATTAGTAGAGAAAATAAAGAACAGAAATATAAGGGCGCCAGTTCAATGAGGAAGTGCAACACTTGGGGCTACGAAGGAGTTACCCTAAGTGTTTATGGAGAGACGATATAAGCAACTTAATTTGGAAGAGAGGGACAGGATAACGGAGTTGAAGGCAAGGGGTTTTAGCCTGAGG
>JACQZC010000069.1 GCA_016207905.1 Nitrospirota bacterium
AAGGCACGGACTTCGGTAAAATAACCAATGAGCAGGTGGCAATGGTAGCATCATTAATTAACACAAGGCCCAGAAAATGTCTGGGCTACAAGACGCCCCTTGAAGTCGCATCTGTTGCACTTCGAGATTGAATGTAGGATATCATTCCTTATTCCTTTTCTGTCATTCCTCATTCCTCGAGTCATGAATAGACCGAGCCAATCTGCTATTTGTTAACCACTCGCTGCTGGGCAAGTCCCTGTGCTTAGGGTTCTAAACCTGGCACATAAGGTTTTGGTGTTAACCAGATATTAGTAATCTCTTTAAAATCACTACGATACAGGCATTCGATCGAAAAAAAGAAAGCTCCTGGGGAGGGACTCGAACCCCCGACCAAGTGGTTAACAGCCACCCGCTCTGCCAACTGAGCTACCCAGGAATTAAAAATCTTATCTAATAGTATACCAATTCCAAATCAAGTTTTTGTCAATCTTTGGCAGGAATTATTTCAATGCCGCCAGTGTCTGCTCAAGGCTCTCTGTGTCCTGAACATTAAGGAGCTTTGCAGAAGGCTCTATCCTTTTAATCAATCCTGAAAGAACAGTTCCCGGACCAACCTCTACAAATGTATCTACACCAAACTTTACCATTTCTCTTACAGAGTCTTCCCATAAAACAGGGCTCTGAAGCTGTTTCACCAACGATGCCTTCACACCAATGGCAGTCGTAAGAAATATTGCATCTGCATTGCTTACAATCGGTATCTTTGGCTCATTCATATAAATGTCTTCTAAGAAAAGAAACTCAGAAAGCCTTTTTGATGCATTCTCCATCAGGGCTGAGTGGGAGGGAACACTTACCCGAAGCGGAATTGCCCTTTTGGCACCTGCCTCTTTCATCAGCCTCATTGCCTCAGTAACTGCCTGCCTCTGTCCTGATATTACTATTTGTCCCGGACAGTTATAGTTTGCAGACCTTACATAACCTACCTTTACATCGAGGCATATCTTATCCACATCCTGCCTTTGAAGTCCTAAAATAGCTGCCATCATGCCCTCCCCTTCAGGAACTGCCTCCTGCATCATCTTTCCCCTCATCTCAGTAATCTCAAGTCCATCTCCCAATGAAAAAACCTCTGAGGCAACTAAGGCAGAATACTCACCTAAGCTATGTCCTGCAACAACACTGGGCAGAACATTCTTCGATGTAATGACTGTATAGGCAGAGATGCTTGCTAAAAGAAGACATGGTTGAGTTTTAATGGTCTTGTTAAGCTCCTCGGCAGGTCCTCTGAAGCTTAGCCCTGCGAGGTCGTATCCAAGCACCTCCTCAGCCTGCCTGTATAACTCCCTTACTTCCTTGAAGTTGTTATAAAGGTCAGAAGCCATACCCACATGCTGAGAGCCCTGTCCAGGAAAGACAAATGCTATTTTCATTAGCCCTTCATCTCCTTGAGCCTTTTTATGAGAAGTGGAATTACCTCAAAGACATCACCGATTATACCATAGGTTGCAACATTGAATATCGGTGCCTCTGGGTTTTTATTTATCGCCACTATTATATCGGAGGACTGCATTCCAACCAGATGCTGGACTGCTCCTGATATTCCGCATGCTATGTAAAGCCTTGGGCATACTGTTTTCCCTGTCTGTCCAACCTGCTGGCTATAAGGAATCCAGCCTTCATCCACTGCTGCCCTCGAGGCTCCAAGTGCGCCTCCCAAAAGCTCTGCAAGCTCATAGAGCATTCTAAAGCCTTTCTCTCCAACCCCTCTTCCGCCTGAAACTATGACATTTGCCTCAAGAAGATTGCCCCCTGAAGAAGCCTTTTTTTCCGAGGCAATCACATGACTTCTTGAAGTAATGCCACTTGCCTTTACCTCTATAATCTCACCCTTTTTGTTTTCGTTATACTGCCCCCTTTTCATGACCCTTGGCCTCACAGTGGCTATCTGCGGTCTCCTTGCAGGGCATATGATAGTTGCCATTATGTTTCCCCCAAAGGCAGGCCTTGTCTGAAGAAGGTTTCTTGTCTCTTTATCTATACTTAACCCTGTGCAGTCGGCAGTCAAGCCTGTTTTTAGCCTTGCCGCTACCCTCGGTATAAATGACCTTCAAATCGAAGTTGCGCCTGCAAGCACAATCTCTGGCTTATGCTCATTTATGAGTGAGCTAAGAAGCCCTGTATAAGGCTCATCGTTGAATCTCTCGAATATTGGGTCATTCGAGTAATAGACCTTATCAGCCCCCCATCTTATAAGCAGGTCTGCCTTATCCCTGCCTGCCCCGAATAAGACTGCGGTTAGCTCAACGCCAAGGTCATCGGAAAGCCCCCTTCCTCTGCCAAGAAGTTCGTATGAGACATCTGCTACCTCAGAGCCTCTTGTCTCTGCAAACACCCAGACCCCTTTGTAGTCGGTTAGAGGGACAGTAACAGACTCTTTCTCCTTTATCTCTACAATAGCTCCCTCAGGGCATACAGGAAGGCATGCCATACACAGCTGGCAGTACTCTGTAATATAAGCCTTGCCCTCCTTCATGACAATTGCCTCATACGGGCAACTGCCTAAACAGCTTTCGCATCCAGTGCATTTATCGGCAATAACGATTACAGGCATTTCAGTCCCTTAAGCTCATTTATGAGTTCATCCACCTGCTCTTCGACCTTGCCCTTAAGAATCCTTCGGTCTCCTCTTTGCTCGGGTGCAAAGATTCTCTTGACCTGAGTTGCCGAGCCCTTTAAACCTAATCTTTCCTCATCTGCACCAATGTCCTCAGGAGACCATTTTTTAATCTCTGCTTTCTTAGCAGTAATCTTTCCTTTTAAAGAAGGCAATCTGGGCTCGTTAAGCTCTTTAACTACCGTTAAAAGAAGAGGCAGACTGGATTCAACAATATCCGAGCCATCGTCCATAAGCCTTTGAACCTTTATAGCCTTTTCTCCTATATCCTCTATTTTTCTCACATAGGAGATATGGGGAATGTTTAGAAGCTCTGCCACCTCGGGTCCTACCTGTGCAGTGTCTCCGTCTATTGCCTGCTTGCCACAGATGATTATATCTGCATCGAGCCTCTCTACTGCCTTTGAAAGGGCATATGAGGTGGCTAATGTATCTGAGCCTGCAAAAGCCTTTCCTGTTAAGAGAACCCCTTCGTCAACACCCATGGCTATAACATCCCTGAGCGCAACCTCTGCTTGTGGAGGGCCCATTGTAAGGGCAGTAACTTTTCCTTTGCCGAGCTTTTCTTTAATGGATAATGCGGCCTCTACTGCATGCATGTCATATGGGTTTATGATGCTTGGCACACCCTCTCTCATAAGTGTGCCTGTCTCTGGGTTAATCCTTACCTCAGCAGTGTCAGGAACCTGTTTTATGCAGACAACTATATTCACGATTGAAATTTAATTATACGACTTCGCCATATGGCTCTGCAATAGCATGAATTGCCCCTTCAAAAATCTACTCCAACAGGATTCGTTGAATCGTTGCCATCTCCTTTTTTTATAGGTTCAATTTCAATTCCCTAAGTGCTTGAATTATCTTCATTTTTATCGTCAGAGTGTTCAATCATGTTCAATTTGTTCAAATCAGCTGTTTTCTCATCTATAGCATCAGCCTTGCACTCAGCCTTTTTTCTTTTGAGATTTTTTTATTCATATGTCGCACTATATCAGTAAAAAATGGAAGCAGTCAATATGAAATGTTTCACCTGAAATGTTTCACCTGAAATAGTTCACCTGAAGTATTTCACTTGAAATGTTTCACTTAAGACATTTCCACATTACCCCTCTTTTTGTCATTCCGCACCCCCTCCGTCATTCCC
>JACQZC010000070.1 GCA_016207905.1 Nitrospirota bacterium
AGGCTGATGCTACGGATGACAAAACAGCTTATTTGAACAAAATGAAAAAGATTGAACGCTCTAACGATAAAAATGAAGATATTTCAAGCACTTAGGGAATTCAAATTGAACCTATAAAAAAAGGAGATGGCAACGATTTTTATCCCTGCACCCAGGCTTTCTATCGGCAAATTTGGGTCACACCTGAAGACAAAAAAGACAGCTCAAATATGATATACTTCTTTGATATTAAATAAAGGGAGGCTCGATGATAATTAGAGGAAGGGTATGGAAATTTGGAGACAACATAGACACTGACGCAATAATCCCGGCACGGTATCTTAACACATCAGAGCCAAAGGAGCTTGCAAGGCATGTTATGGAAGATGCAGATAGGGATTTTCAGAAGAAAGTTAAGGAAGGAGACATAATAGTTGCAGGAAAAAACTTTGGCTGTGGCTCATCTCGTGAGCATGCGCCCATTGCAATAAAGGCATCGGGGATTCAGGCAGTCGTAGCAGAAAGCTTTGCGAGGATTTTCTTCAGAAACGCATTTAACATCGGACTTTTGATATTCGAGGCAAAGGATATATCGAGCCATACTTCCGAGGGAGATGTCCTTGAGATAGATGTAGTGAAGGGCATTATAAAAAACCTGAATAAAGGAATCGAGTTTCCCTCAGAGCCGATTCCTGCCTTCATGCAGGAACTGGTAAGCGCAGGCGGGCTCATTGAGTGGACAAAAAAGAGGTTGAAGGTTTAATATTTAAGGAAATAAAATGCAAGAAATATTGAAGCAACCATTGAAATTTAAGGAGAAAAGGTAATAATGAAGTCCTATAAGATTGCAGTTATCCCCGGCGATGGCACTGGTCCTGAGGTCATAAGAGAGGGCATAAAGGTTCTTAATGTAACTGCCGAAAGATTTGGTTTTGGTCTTGACTTGGTTTATTTCGATTTTGGAGGAGATAGATACATGAGGACAGGCGAGACCGTGCCTGAGAATGCGATTTCCGAACTAAAAGGCTTTAATGCTATTTATTTAGGTGCAATAGGCCATCCTGATGTCCAGCCCGGAATACTTGAAAAAGGGATTCTCTTAAAGCTCAGGTTTGAATTAGACCAGTATATAAACCTGAGACCAGTAAAGCTTTATCCCGGGGTTGACTGCCCTTTGAAGGATAAGGGTCCTGAGCATATAGATTTTGTTGTGGTAAGGGAAAACACAGAAGGTCTTTATACAGGTGCAGGCGGATTCCTCAAAAAAGGCACAACGGATGAGGTTGCAGTTCAGGAATCCATAAACACCAGAAAAGGTGTAGAGCGGTGCATAAGATACGCATTTGATTACTGCAGAAGGAGAAATAGGGCAAAAAAGCTCACACTCTGTGGAAAGACCAATGTCCTTACCTATGCCTTTGACCTCTGGGAAAGAACATTCAATGAGGTCAAGGCAGATTACCCCGACATAAAAACCGATTATGCCCATGTCGATGCAATAACCATGTGGTTTGTAAAAAACCCCGAGTGGTTCGATGTGATTGTAACAGACAATATGTTTGGAGACATAATCACAGACTTAGGGGCAATGATTCAAGGAGGCATGGGCATTGCCGCAGGAGGCAATATAAACCCGCATGGGGTCTCGATGTTTGAGCCAATAGGAGGCTCTGCACCAAAATACAAAGGGAAAAATGTCATAAACCCTCTTGCCGCAATATGTGCAGGAGGTATGATGCTTGAAGACTTAGGCGAAAAAGAGGCAGGACTGGCAATAGAGAAAGCTGTCATGGAGGTTACATCCAAACACATAAAAAGTCTTCAAGCCGGTAAGATGGGCTTTACGACATCAGAGGTTGGAGACCTTGTTAAAAGGTATATAAGGGAGAAGTAATTCTTTACTTTCTTTGGCAGGTATATTAAAATCTAAGATTAACAAGGAGAGCTACTAATGAGAACTGTAAAACAGGTATTATTAATATTAAGTGTATTCCTCATCTCTTTAGTAGATGCTGGTTCTTCTTTAGCCCAATCAGAATATATTGCATTTGGGCCAAAGCAATACGATAAGCCCAAAGGCAAGCCTGTTACCTACACAGATACCTTTAAGGCATACCCTGCCACTTACCAACTCTTGGTTCAAAGTGGGCAGGATGGTCTTAATGAGGTAAAAAATGTCTCTATCAGCATTAATGGTGTAGAGGTATTAGACTCCAGAGACCTGAGAAAGAGTAATCCATCTCAAAAGCCAATAAACCTTCAATCAACCAACACTATTAAAGTGGTCTTAAAAGGAAAAGGTGGAAATTTCATTAAAGTTAAGGTGGTAGCACCACCGCTAAATATCACTGTCCTTTCACCATCTGCTGGTGAGACAATATCAAGCCCAAAGGTGATAGTAACTGGAACAATAGAAAATTTCATAGGTGAGTTAGGGGTAACAGTAAATGGAATAGTAGCAGATGTTTATGGAAATCAGTTTGTCGTTAGCAATGTGCCATTAGTTGAAGGAGCAAATACAATCACTGTCACGGCAAAGGATGCACTAAGAACCACTACAAGCTCTATAACAGTTAATGCAGTAAT
>JACQZC010000071.1 GCA_016207905.1 Nitrospirota bacterium
ATGAGGCTTGCCATGAGATACGCTTTGGCTTCCACCCTATTGGAGTTCTTGATTTAAGAAAAGGGAAGGTCAGACCCAAAGTAAGAAAAGTGTAACCCATGTCCATAGGTTAAAATGTAACCCATGTGAATGTTGAACAGGAGATTTTATAATTAAAAAAAACTCCGCCCGACTGTCGCTCTGTGTCCTGAGAAATTTCCTTGACAGCAAAGACATGTCTGCTTAAGATAAGGGGCAAAGGAGTTTTTCCTATGAGTTGTAAGACAAGGGAAGGGACAACATCAAGGGGGATGCAAACCATTGAGAATAAAGGCTCTGAAAGAATTTGCAGAAAAGACTTGACAATATCAGTGTCTTAGTCAGGAGTCATCTTTACACTTGGCATAAAAAAGCAATAGCCAAAATCCCTCCAATGGGTTATAAGGTAATTCGGGCCATGCGAGCGAATGTAAAAAATAATAATTCCTTTTTATCCCTTCTGGCTTGATTGGAATAACATGTTTATTGACGAAACTAAAGTAGTTCTGTTATCCTAAATAAATTTTTCTTTGAGAGAGATTAGTTAAAAAACTAAAAAGAGGTCGATTAAGATGCCGATAAAAAGCAGTAAAAAGAAGAAAGCCATTAAAAAGCACTCTACTAAGAAAAAGCTTCCACAAAACAAAACAAAGAAACCTTCAGGAAGTAAAGGGCATATGCTTGACAGGGTAAGGGAAAAGCTACTCAGACAGAAAAATGCTATTCTGACAGAGGCAGGAGTTGCCATAAACAACCTTCCAGAGCCGAGCCTTTTCTCTGACCTTGGAGACCAGGCATCAGCTGAATGCGACAAAAACTTCATGCTCAAATTAAGAGGCAGGGAGCAGAGACTCCTGAAAAAAATAGAAGACGCCATAGAGCGCATTGACTCAGGCACATTCGGAATATGCGAGGTCTGCGGAAACCCGATTGAAATCAAAAGGCTTGAGGTAAGGCCTGTTACGACCATGTGCATCGACTGTAAAACAGAGCAGGAAGAAGAAGAAAAACTAAGAGGACTCTAACCTCCTACCGATTCAATTTGCCTTTACATTTTTAGTATATGTGTGATAATATCAATACTTAAATATCCGAAAGGTGGTGAAGGGATGCCTCTTCAAAAGGAAGGCAAACAGGTTTTAATAGACCAGTACAAGGTACATGGCACAGACACAGGTTCTCCTGAAGTACAGGTAGCTATTTTAAGTGCAAGGATAAATTATCTAACAGAACATTTTAAGACCCATAAGAAAGACCATCATTCCCGCCGTGGGCTTCTGAAGCTCGTTGGACAAAGAAGAAAACTACTCGATTATCTGAAGACATCCAACAAAGAAAGATACGAAAGACTGATAGTCAGCTTAGGTCTCAGAAAGTAGGAAAAATGACCCGCTTAGAACTCACAATCAGGGATAAAACCCTTATTTTAGAAACCGGTCAGATAGCAAGACAGTCAGATGGTGCAGTTGTCGTAAGATATGGAGACACCGTTGTCCTTGCTTCTGTAGTTGCAGATAAGAAGACAAAGGAGGCGGCTGATTTTTTCCCCCTCACCATCGACTATCAGGAGAAGGCTTATGCGGCAGGAAAGATTCCCGGTGGATTTTTCAAAAGGGAAGGAAGGCCCTCTGAAAAAGAGGTTCTCACATCTCGTTTAATAGACCGTCCTTTAAGACCTCTTTTCCCCGATGGGTTTTTTTCAGAGACACAGGGTATTGCCTCTGTCCTTTCATATGGCAGTGAAAACATATCCGATGTCTTAGGGATAATCGGTATGTCCTCTGCCCTGATGGTGTCCAACATCCCTTTTGATGGACCTGTCTCTGCCGTAAGGGTGGGACTTCTTGAGGGAAGATTTATCATAAACCCCGATATGGAAGAGTCCGAAAGTCTTGACATGAACCTTATAGTGGCTGGAACAGAGGAGGCAGTTCTCATGGTAGAGGGTGGAGGTCTTGAGGTCTCGGAAAGCACCCTTCTTGAGGCAATCGATTTTGCGCACCATGAGATAAGGCATATCTGTGCTTTACAGAAAGAGTTAAGATTGCAGAGTGGTAAGCCAAAAAGACCGATTCAGCCGGTTACTGTCGATGAAGGGCTTAGGGAAAATGTAAAAGCATACATAATGGAGCAACTCAAGGATGCAGTGAAGATTCAGGGAAAACTGAAACGCCAGGAGACATTAGATTTAATCCTTAACGATACTATCAAGCATTTTACTCCAGAGGGTGACCTTGCAAGGGATGTCTCCTATATATTCTATGATATGGAAAAGAGGCTCGTAAGGGATGCAATAATGAATGAAGGCATCAGGGCAGACGAAAGAAAGCCCGATGAAATAAGGGATATAAGGTGCATTGTCGGAATACTTCCGAGGGCTCATGGCTCATCTCTTTTTGTAAGGGGTGAGACACAGGCACTTGTGGTCTCTACATTAGGCACATCCGATGACGAGCAGAGGATAGATGCACTTGAGGGCGAAAGCTATAAGGCATTTATGCTTCACTATAATTTCCTTCCCTTCAGCGTCGGAGAGGTCAAGCCACTTCGCTCACCGGGAAGGCGCGAAATCGGACATGGAGCTTTAGCAGAAAGGGCACTGAGGTCCGTTATACCTTCAAAAGAGGTCTTTCCATATACCATCAGGGTCGTCTCTGACATCTTAGAGTCAAACGGCTCGTCCTCTATGGCTACCGTCTGTGGTGCAACCCTTGCCCTGATGGATGCAGGTGTCCCTATTACAGCGCCTGTTGCAGGCATAGCCATGGGGCTTGTCATAGAAGGAGATAAAACAGTTATTCTTACAGACATCTTAGGGCTCGAGGACCATTTAGGCGACATGGACTTTAAGGTCGCAGGCACCCAAAAGGGGATAACTGCATTCCAGATGGATGTGAAGATAAGTGGAGTAAAAAGGGAAGTGCTCGAGGAAGCCTTGGGAAAGGCAAAAGAAGGAAGGCTCTTTATACTAAATAAGATGAAAGAGGCAATCCCTGCACCGAGAGATGTGCTTTCCACACATGCACCGAGAATCTATACTATGCGGGTAAAGCAGGAAAAGATAAGGGATGTAATCGGAACAGGAGGAAAGGTTATCCGGGGAATCGTAGAGCAGACAGGCGCTAAGATAAACATTGGCGATGACGGTGTAGTCAATATTGCATCCTCTGATGAGGCATCCGCACAAAAGGCAATAGAGATAATAAAAGGCATTGTCGCAGAAGCAGAGATAGGAAAGGTTTACATCGGCAAGGTAAAACGCATCATGGACTTTGGTGCATTTGTGGAGATAATGCCTGGAACAGAGGGGCTCCTTCATATCTCCCAGATATCCCACAAACGCATCGAAAAAGTGACAGATGAGCTTCACGAAGGAGACGAGGTCACTGTAAAGGTTATCGAGATAGACAGAGTAGGCAAGATAAGGTTAAGCAGAAAAGAGGTATTGAAAAAGGCATAGTCTTCTTTCCGACTGCCTGTATTGCTCTAATATGGATTCCCTATTGTAAATAAAATTAGGAGGGACTATGTTCAAAAAGGCACATCTTGACAACGGCATGCCCCTGGTCATGAAGCAGTTGAAAAACATGCACTCGGTCTCGCTGGGCGTATGGGTCAAGGTCGGCTCAAGAAACGAGCCTCCACATAAAAACGGAATCTCCCATTTCCTTGAACATATGTTCTTCAAAGGCACTAAAAAGCGCTCCTCGAGGGATATATCGGTGGATGTAGATTACATGGGTGGTGACCTCAATGCATTTACATCAAAGGAAAGCACAACCTTTTATATAAAAGTCCTCGATGAATACCTTGACAAAGGTATAAGCCTGCTTTCCGATATATTCCTCCATTCCACATTCCCCGAGGAGGAGATAGAAAAGGAAAAAGGAGTTATCAAAGAAGAGATAAAGATGGTCGAGGATACACCCGAGGACTATGTCCATGATTTGTTTAGTCAGGCAGTCTGGGGCAATGTGGGAATAGGACAGCCTATCTTAGGCAGAACAGATACGATTAAGACAATCACGAGGGAAGACCTAATCAACTATATCAAAAAGTTCTACGGCACAAAAGACACGCTCCTTGCCTGTGCAGGCAACTTTGAGCCCGAAAGACTTGTCGATACCCTTAATCGCCGTTTTGGAACTTTAAGGCAGGGCTCTGAGCCAGACACCGGAGGGTATCCTGAATTCCATGCAGGCCAGAATATTCATTCAAAGGACTGCTCAGAGGTCCATATCTGTCTTGCGGCTGAGGGGATTCCACAGGCAAGCCCTGAGAGATACTGCCTTTCTGCCTTAAATGCCATACTGGGAGCAGGCGTAAGCTCAATACTATTTCAGGAGATAAGGGAAAAAAGAGGGCTTGTATACTCCATCCATTCTTTTTTAGCATCTTATTTCGATACAGGGCTCTGGGGAGTTTATGCAGGCTGTAGCAGAAAAAATGTAAACGAGGTCTTAGATCTGATACTAAGAGAGTTTAAAGGACTCCCTGAATCGGTCGGCTATTCTGAGCTTGAGAGGGCAAAAAAACAACTAAGGGGCAACCTTATCTTAGGATTAGAGTCCACATCCGCAATGATGCATAACATAGCCCGACAGGAAATCTATTACGGCAGATATTATTCTTTAGAGGAGCTGATAAAAGAGATAGATTCCCTGACTCTTTCGTCTTTAAAGGGGCTTTCCGAACGGCTCATAAAGGGCAAGGGCATAACCCTCACTATACTTGGCCCTGTGGATAAAGACTCTATTCAGGTTCAGCTCTGACCTATATCTTTACTGTCTTTAAAAGGGCAGAGTTTGTTACAACGGAAAGAGAGCTTAATGCCATTGCAGCTGCCGCAACAATAGGGTTTAGCAGTCCAAATGCCGCAACCGGGATTGCAATCGTGTTATAGCCAAATGCCCAGAAAAGGTTCTGCTTTATCTTACGCATAGTTGCCCTGCTTAATTTTATTCCCTTTATGACATCCCTCAGGTCGTCCCTGACAAGGATAATTCCACCTGTTTCCTTTGCAATATCTGAGCCAGAGCCGATTGCAATTCCAATGTCTGCCTGTGCAAGGGCAGGTGCATCGTTTATTCCATCTCCAACCATTGCCACTACCTTGCCTTCTGCCTGAAGGTCTTTTATGACCTTTGCCTTATCCCCTGGAAGGATATTAGATACGATTTTCTCGATTCCAACTCTAAAGCCAATTGCCTTAGCAGTTCTTTCGTTGTCCCCTGTGAGCATAACGACCTCTATGCCTTCTGTCTTAAGCTCTCTTATGACATCCTCTGCATGCTCTTTAAGCGTATCTGAAACTGCAATCAATCCAATAAGCTTTTTTTCTCTGACGACAATCATCACTGTATTGCCTTTTTTTTCGAGTCCTGAGATTGCTATCTCTTTATCTCCAATATCGACACCCATGTCCGCTATCAGCCTTCTATTGCCGATTGCGATTTCACTGCCATCATAGAGAGCCTTAACCCCATGCCCCGGGACAGCCTCAAAAGACTCTGCATCAGGGATGCTCAAGCCTTTCATCTGTGCCATCTTCACTATTGCCTCTGCAAGCGGATGCTCAGAGCCTTTCTCTGCAATCGAGGCAGTTTGTAAAACCTCATCTTCTTTAACGCCAAGCTCTAAAGAGGGCAGTATCTCGACCACCTCTGGCTGTCCTTTTGTGAGAGTTCCTGTCTTATCAAAGACTATAGAGCTTAGTTTTTCTGCCCTCTCTAAGTATTCGGCTCCTCTTATGAGAATCCCAAGCTCCGCACCCTTTCCAACTCCAACCATCAGTGCCGCAGGCGTGGCAATACCCAATGCACAGGGGCAGGCTATGATTAAGACCGCAACAAAAGAAAGAAGCGCCATGGTTGGGTTAGCCATGATTAGCCATATAAGGGCAGTTAGTATTGCAATTCCTATGACCGAAGGCACAAAATACGATGCGACCTTATCCGCAAGCCTCTGTATCCCTACAGAAGATGCCTGTGCCTCCTCCACAAGCCTGATTATCTGGCTCAATGTCGTGTCAGCACCAATCCTCGATGCCCTGAACTTGAATGAGCCGACCTTGTTCATGGTTCCGCCTATTACCTCATCGCCTGATTTTTTCTCAACAGGAACGCTCTCTCCTGTGAGCATCTTTTCGTCCACAGAGGAATGCCCCTCTATTACAACCCCATCAGTTGGGATTTTTTCCCCGGGCCTTACAACTACAGCCTCGTTAACCATAATCGATTCAGCAGGGATTTCAACCTCTTCGCCATCCCTTATGACCTTAGCTGTCTGTGGCTTGAGGTCAAGCAGTTTTCTGATTGCGGCAGAGCTTCTCTTTTTTATTATCTCCTCCATATACTTTCCTAAAAGCACAAAGGCTATGATTATAGCCGAGACCTCGAAATACACATTTTTCTCCTCACCAGGCAGAATCTTCGGGAAAAACACTACAAAGGCACTATAGATATATGCAGTTGATGTGCCTAATGCAATAAGGAGGTCCATGTTTGCTACACGCTTTTTTATGGCATGATATGCACCTATAAAAAAACCTTTTCCTCCAAATACCATAATTGGAGTTGTAATAATGAAAAGCCACACACCCCATGTAAACCATGGAAGCCATGGGATTGGAACCCATGTAAGAACAGTTGCACCTGCGGCAAGCCCTAAAAACACGGCGGCCCTGAAAACAGCAAGTGCAAGGACACCTGTAAGGGCAATGGCAACCCTTCTTTTCATGGATTTAAGCTCTGCCTCAGGAGCCTCGAATGTCCTCACACAATCCTCGGAACAGAAATAATACTGTCTTCCTGCCATCTCCCTTTTTATGGAGCGCTCCTTTGGAATGACCATTCCGCATATAGGGTCTTTTGCCATCTCTCCAATTGCCTTCTTTGTTTCGGAAATCAATGCCTCCATTGAAGAGACTTTTGTCATCTTTGGCTTTATAAGTGGTTTTTTGCCTAGGAAAGACTCAGGGTCTTTGTCAAATCTCTCCTTGCACATGGTCGAGCAGAAATAATATGTAGTGCCTTTATAAGTGGATTTGCCTTTTGAAGATGTGTCCTCTATAGTCATGCCGCAAACAGGGTCAATTACCTTCATGTAACCTCCTCGATTTCCTACATGCACCAAAAACTATTATACCATCTATGTGCCTCAGGGTAATTATATCAAAGCCCTCGGAGATAAGGGCTTCATGGAGCTCCTTAAGTGTAAACATTCCGCCTTCTGGATGTGCTGTAAGAGCCCTTATGGGAAGACTTTTCAGAAGTGGAGCAAGAAGCTCATCGAAGAAAAACTCTCCTTCTAATTTTAAGACCCTTCCTACTTCTTTAATTGCCTTTCTCCAGTTCTCTGTATGATGTATCACGCCAAAGGAAAAGACTGCATCGAATCTCTCCGATGGCTCATCTAATGCCATGACATCAGCTATCTTGAATTCCACATTGTCTTTAAGGCTTGGGCAGAGGCGCTTTTTTGCCTGCTCTATCTGCTTAGGGTCTATATCGGTTGCAATAACCTTTTCTGCACCAAACCTTCGGGTTATTACCTCTGCCCCTACACCCCTTCCGCATCCAATCTCAAGGCACAAAGGATAATTCTCCTTGCCAGCCATCTTCTTTAGCATAGGCCCTTCTATGTGCCTTTGGAGGAATGCCCTTAAAGGGCTGTTCGTTATAAGGCGCTCGATTATATTGAGTTTCACTGTCTAAGGTTTAGTGCCCATGAGGGTCTTTTCCGGGCGTTTCCTCCTTTATATCGGGTTTTTCCATTGGCATCATACACATCGGACATGGTGTAATACATTCGTATGCCTTTTTCATCATCTCCATCATCTCAAGCTGCGACTCTGCTGTTGCGGTCTGTGGGTCTTTTATGTGAATCTCATGAAGGTCTATTGCCTTTTTAAGCCATTCCTCTATGCATTGCATCTTGCCCTTCATTTGACCAAAGGGCTGACCCATCATACCCATACCCATCATGCCCATGCGACGGGACATCATCTGCTTCATCTTTTTACGCATCTGAGCCATTTCCTTCATCAGCTTTTTCCGTGCCCCTTTTTCTGCAGTCATCATCTGCTCCTGTACATCGAGCATATTGTCCATCATCTCAGCCATCTCCTGCATCTGCTCCTGCATCATCATCTGCTGACCCATCATCTGGTTCATCATCTGCATCATAGGCATCTCCTCACCCTTCATGCCCTTCATCTGACCTTTTTGCTCTTCAGGCTGTGCCCATGCAGTCGCACAAAATACAAGCAATAACACAATAACCAACCTTTTCATTCCTTCCTCCTTTCTTACCTTCTGATTTCCCTCGATATCTGCACATATCTTGCAATACCGTTTCTCGTTATCAGCCCAACCATCTTTTCTCTGTCCATCACAATCAATCTTCCCTTGTCCATATTTATCATCTGCTCGAGGGCTTTTACGGCATCGTCTCCTTCCTCTGCCTCCCATGCCTTATTATGGGGTATAAAGATTTCCGATACCCTGACATTCATCCAGTTTTCTTTCAGGACATTCTTTATCTCCTTTAGTGTTAGAATGCCGAGGAATTTTCCGTTCTCTAAAACAGGAAATCCGCCATAACCATACTTAAGGAAATACTCATTCACTGCGGTGTCCACTGTCATATCAGTCGCAACCGTTACAATGTCCTTTACCATTATGTCTTTGACCTTTATGCTTCTGAGTGCCTCCTCAAAGCTTGCCCTCTGACTGCTTGCCTGCGCCGCACTATAAAGAAACCACCCTATGAGCATAAACCAGAGCCCTCCTGCAAACCCTATGAATATGGAAAACAAACCAAAGATTATAAATGCCATAGAGATTTTTTGTCCATAGCCTGCGGCCTTTTTTGTTGCGTAAAAGAAATCTCCTGTCTTTCTCCAGAGAATTGCCCTTACGACCCTGCCTCCATCCATAGGGAATCCGGGGATTAGATTAAAGACACCCAATATGAGGTTCAGATGAGAAAGATACCGAAACAGGGCTTTTAGTGCCTGACCATCAAAGACGCTATAAGCAAGAAAAAATATCACCGACAGAAGAAAACTCGAAATAGGACCTGCTATAGCCATCTTAATCTCTACACCCGGGCTCTGAGGTTCACCCTTCATCTCTGCCACACCTCCAAAGATAAAAAGGGTGATGCCTGATATCGAAATGCCGTATCTCAGTGCAACAAAAGAATGCGAAAGCTCATGAAGGGCAACGGATATAAAAAGCAAAAGTGCTGCCATAGCTCCACTTAGCCAGTATGAAAATCCAGGAAGCTCGGGAGCGGCCTTTGGAAAATAAAATGTAGACAAAGACCATGTAATCAAGCCGAATATGATAAGCCACGAGAAATGCACCTTTATCGGTATTCCCATAACCGTGGCTATCCTTAGAGAGCCTGTCTGAAGTGTGTTCACAATATCCCCTACAAAAAAGCATAGCACAATGGGAAATTAAATCAAGTAATTTTAAGGTATGGGGCTTTAAGCCATTCTGATGTTATTTATGAATAGCTGAAACTCGCAGTTAAGGGCTTTTGCGGCGCGCCTACATGCAGTCATTCTCGAAAGAAATATCTCGAAGTACTCTATCACCTGTGAAATCCTCGTATCTATAACAAGGGAAAGAGTGATAAGCTTTTTTTCGGGTGTAACGGTGAGTTCGGACTCTGTTGCGGCATAGTTGACCCTGTCGTGAATGTCGTCACCGAGCTCGGAGGGGTTTCTCACCCTGCTTCTATGGACATCCGATTTATCAGCTATGAGAAGTGCGGCGGCTATCTCCTCGGGAATCGAACCTTCGTCTTCTTCGTGTATTACGATAGCCATCATGACCCTTCCGATGTCCTTGAGGTTATAGCCAAGCTCCTCAAGGATTTCCTTTGCAAGGAGTGCTCCCATCCTGTGATGCTGGCTTCTGCCAAGCATATTTCCGATATCATGAAGAAGTCCTGCTACCTCTGCAAGCTCGATGGAGCTTTCGTCAAAGGATAGCTCTCTTAAGATGCTACCAGCAGTCTTTGAGACTATCTCGGAGTGTCTCAAGCCGTGCTCTGTATAGCCTATGGATTCAAGATAGCGGTCTGCAAGCTCTATGTAGAGCTTTGTCTTTGGATGATTGTAAAGGGCACTTATGGCTTTACCTGAATCACTCTTCTTCTGTAGGAGGCCTGACTGCCGCAATGTATGCCTTTCCAAATTTTACCTTAACATTCTCGGCTATCTTAAGCATAACCGTATTTTCCGATACAGATTCAACAAGTCCATAAATACCGCTCTGGGTTACTACCTTGTCGCCTCTCTTAATTGCCTCGAGCATTTTCCTATGCTCCTTTGACCTTTTCTGCTGGGGCCTTATGAGGAGAAAGTAAAAGATAACGAATATCAATATAAGAGGCAGAAAGCTTACAAATGCACCTCCTCCGCCCTGCTGCCCCGGTTGAGATGGAGCCATCGCCCATGCTATATCAGAAAACATATTAACACCTCCTATATATTTTAGTCTTATATACTAACCTTTTAGAGCAAAAATTTCAAATCCTTTAATATGGGACGCGCCCTATCAGTCTCTTTTAAAGATTTTCCTTTCGGAAAAAATAAAGGAAGAGCTGAAGACGCACTGAGAATAATGGGTAAGGTTTACAAAGCTATGGAAATGGAGATGGATGTGGAAAGACCCTTCTTTGGATAGCAGGGATTGAATCGGACAGAGAGAGGTAGGAGGCAATAAGCGAGTTGATGGGGGAGATAGAGGTCAGGGCGAACTGAGGATTTTTATTCTGTGGTGGAAACGACAGTGCATCTACATCCAATATGCAAAGGAGTTTTTGGATATCTGTTCTTGCTATATTTCTTTGAAGCGGCTCTCTTGCAATAAGGGCAACACCTATCATCGTCCACTGCCATGATTTCCCAGCCATTAATGAAATCCCCCATGTCAGCCTTATCATTTTGTCTACGCATAGAATACCCAGCGTGCATATATGTTCCAGAAATAAGATAAGCCAGTTCCTGTGCATATTGCCAGGAATGAGAAACTGCGTTTATATCTATGCCAGCGAACTCTGATGGCAAGGGTTGGATTTGGAAGAGAGATCGCAAGCTTATTACTTTCCCGATGCGATCTCTTATATCCGGCACATTCGTCAGGTACTCAATCGCCTTGGCTTTTCTTGAAAATTTGGGAGGATTTAAATCAGAGACAAGAGCTGACAATTCCTTAAGTTTTAGACCCGAAAGTGCCGCCTCTAAGGGGATAGAATCGCCTCTGAAAGCAAGACCAACCTCAGTTAATTTTTCAAATATTTTCCTCTCGTAATGGTCAGCAGGAATAATGTGGACTCCGTCTCTTTTCCTTATATAAAAACTTATCGTGTCGAAGCCATATCTTTTAACTAAGGCATCATCGATAGTCAAATCAAGCTTATGGGCTTCGAATAAAATCTCCAGATTGCAATCTGGTCTTACATCGAGCGAATTAATTGCGGTAGCCCTGAATTCAGATAGCAAATCTTCTTGGTCGAGTGCAGATGCTGAAGCCCACTCAGGTGAAGTGGCTTTCTGTTTTTCGATTTCTTCCAGATAGACCGTCTTGAATTTTTTTACATAGTCGTCGGCTTCCTTGCATTCGATGTTATGCTGGGCTATGAGGGGCATCAATGCCTTCGTAACATAATAAGAGGACTGAGAGTATCCGCTGTCGAGTACCTTCTTCATTTCTAAAGCTATAGACTTATCGATGCCATAGACAGTCAGCGGAAATGTGCTTTTAGGATTGAGCAGCCAACCATCTCCCGACGAAATGACATCGCCGGTATCTGGATTATCAAAGCTCGGGGAGCTATCTACCGAAACAGATACCTTGATTGGAATATCGACGGAAGCTGATGAGGATTTTCGTAGGGAAGAACGCTTAGACTTGAAATAAAAATATATACCGGCGCAGATAATTATAAAAATTAGCAACTTCATCCTGTTCCTCCTTACTTATCTTTCTTCGACTGCATTCGGTTGTGGGCTTGTGATCGATGGAAATTTTGCCCTGCCCTTGCAACCTTTATCAGACTAATAACTGATACCATAACACAGCCACAGGCTATTATATAAAGCACACCTAAGACGAAACCTGACGATATTGCGTATGTAGTAGCCCCCAGAAATACTATTGATGTTGTTTCCACAATGATCACAAAGAACATCTGGCCTGCAGAACGTAGTAGAATCCATTTGCGTTTTGCGTCCAGAGAAGGTTCATCATCCCAGTAGAGCACGGTCGAACCAAGCAACGCAGTTAACCTAGGCTTAATCTCATACTGTATATATTGTGCGATAGCCAAGATACCCAAAAAGAAACTTCCAATTCTGAGCAGCAATAAAGAATTTAAAATTGGGATAAACATGAAGAGTGCTGTCAAGACAGGTGTTGATTCTATGTGTCTTAGGTATTGCTGTAGATCAAATGTACTATCGGGACGTAGAAGATATCCAATGATACCAAACATGGCTGTAATATATAATCCAGCCGTCTTGTCGATCCGTTGCGAGTAAAGTTCTATCTCGCTTCGTAGTGCTTGATATTCCGCGAGGTGGACTCCTATTTCTTTGTCTACAGATATAGGCGTGTGCACCGCTGAATCACTTTTATTATTAAGCGTAGCATTCTTCATAGCTGATCAAACGCGCCATGTTCGGTAGCAAGTTTTTTTGCCTCTTCTTTAATATCAAATGCTTTTATAAGTTTGCCGTTACAAAGATATGCTACAGCAAGCTTTCTTAGCCCCCTAACCAAAAAACCAGGTCGGGTACCAGAGCGGAGTAGCGATACGCCTTCTCGACAGTAGTCTAACCCTTTATTGAAATGGAACCGCTTAAGGTATGCATATCCTAATTCGGACATTGCCTCACCTATCGCAGAGAGATTTGCACCGCATGACTGACGAAGATTGAGTACCGTTTCATACTCAGAAATAGCCTCTGTTATATTACCAAGTTGTCTATAAATACTACCACGTATAGCTCGTAAACCAGCTTCATCAGATTCTGGAAGTTGCATAGCTATATCAAGGTCGTTTAATGCTTCATGAAAACGCCTTTCTCGGTCTTGTTTTTTAATCAAACGTTTGGCTATTGAATATTTTGCGCTTGCAAGTGCACCGCCGGGATACCCAATATCAGAAGGTTTTAAGACTGACCCCTGTTTCTTTAGGTGCTCTCTAACCTTAGTGACGCTGTTTAAGGCTGCTAAACACCCAAGAGGCGTATCTGCGTGCAAACCATACCAAGCGCCCGCTTTGCTCCATTCACTAAGAAGGGCATTCCAGTATTGGAGAAGCTCCAAATCCGAACAAGTCGAATATGGGGCTGCCATTAGTTCCCAAATCCCAATAAATAGGCGCGCAAGGCGTCGTTCTTCGTTTGGTTGCGTGTGAATTAATTCGGAAATATTTTGTAACAGGTGGCGATCCGGTTGACTGTGGCGTGATACATACTCTTCAGCAAGAAAACGAATTTTATTTCTGCGGCGTGCGGTATATAAGCCCTGTACGAATCGCCGGACAGGGGGATATATATGCCGAAGCGACCGGAACGGACTTGTCGGTCGTTCCCGATTTGCCAGACGCCGACAGTGTTCAATAATTTGGCTATCATCACATTTTTTAGATATCCACTCAGGCAGAGAAGATTCCACTATCGTTAAAAGGTCCGATAGGCGCGGATCTGGAACGTAATCATTACGTATAAAAAAATGGACAGGTTTTCCCATCAAAGCCGATAGAAAGAGTTCTATTTCAAAAAATGATATGCTTGATATATTTTTATTAATCTCAATATCAGTACCACGCCTAGTGCCTCCAAGGATACAGACAAAGACGCGTGCTTCCCGAATGCGTTGGATCAGGTCATCAACTGATTCAAGGGGAACTGTTTGTTCGATATTTCGTGGTTTAACTTTCTCATCCACATAAATATATTTTTCTTCGCCCACTTTAAAAATATCTTCTCGTAGCTTATCCATTTCTTCAGGCTTGCACACCGAAGATAGAAAGACTGGATACACTTTATCAGTTTCCATAGGGCAATCTTTTAGCCAGCTCCCGCACCGTCGTCTCAGCATGCTTCAAAAGATTCTCCCACTCATAAGTTACAAAATCCGGATGTGTCGAATTAAATACTTTATCTTCCCTTAAGCTCTCTGCTTAGCTCATGAACAAGCCTTACAAGTGCCTTAACAGCAGAAACAGGTGTTTCAGGCAGTATGCCATGGCCTAAGTTAAATATATGACCTTTGGCAGGGGATGCCTTTATGAGTATATTTTTTACCCTTTCTCTTAGTTTATCCTCAGGAAGAAAAAGCAGAAGAGGGTCTAAGTTTCCCTGAACAGAAACCTTTTTTCCGAGTGCCTTTACTGCATCTGCCATATCAACCTTCCAGTCTATGCCTATCACATCTGCGCCTGCCCTCTTTATATCTTTAAGAATACCTGCTGAGCCATAAACGAAATATATTACAGGGACTCCCTCTTTCTTAAGCTCAGAGGCAGCCCTTTTCACATAAGGAAGGGCAAATGACCTATAGTCATCAGGAGAAAGAATCCCTGCCCATGTATCGAAGAGTTGAACTGCCTGTGCACCTGCCCTTATCTGGGCAGAAAGATATTGAATTACGGAGTCGGTTATCTTTTCCATGAGGTATTGAAAAAGCCCTTCTGCCGAAAACATCATCTTCTTTGTATTAATAAAATTCCTTGAGCCTTCGCCTTCTATCATATATGTTGCAAGCGTAAATGGAGCTCCTGAAAACCCAATAAGAGGCACATCGAGTTTTTCTCTTAAGAGCCTTATTGTTTCGAGGACGAATCCAAGGTCATCCTCAGGATAAGGAACTCTCAGCCTTTCGGTTAGAGACCTGCTTCTTATCGGCTCTGAAAGCTGGGGACCTTTTTTTTCATGAAACTCAAGCCTCATGCCCATTGCCTCTGGCAAAACCAAGATGTCAGAGAAAAGTATAGCGGCATCGACCCCAAGGATATCCACTGGCTGAAGCGTCACCTTTGTGGCAAGCTCAGGGCTCTTGCAAAGGGTAAGGAAATCCACATCTGCCCTTACTGCCTGATACTCAGGCATATACCTACCTGCCTGTCGCATAAGCCACACAGGCGTGTATGAGACCTCTTGACCTTTACATACCCTCAGAAATGTATCATTCATCTTGCCTCCTAAGTGCTTTCTTTTTCATCTTCACAGGAACATAGCCGCAGAAGGGCTCCTCCTCAAGGTAATCTCCATAAATAGAATATGCCCTTGCCCTGCATCCACCACAAACCGTTATGTATTCGCATGAGCCACACTTGCCCTTGTAGCTTTTAAAATCCCTCAATTGCTTGAAAAGCTCGGAGTTTTCCCATATCTCCTTAAATGGCTTTTCCCTTATATTTCCCGCTGATTTTGGAAAATAACTACATGGAAGGACATTTCCGTCAACATCTATGAGGCATATGAGCTGGCCAGCTATACAGCCCTTTGCACCACCTGTTGAAAACTTAAGGGTTCTCCTTTGAAACCTCTGTCCTTCCTCCTTTGACTTCTGTAGGACAATCCTGTAGTAATGTGGTGCACATGTTGGTCTTACGAGCATATCCTTTTCAGCTTTTTCCATCTCATAGTGCCACTTGAGAATCTCTTCATAGTCTTCCTTTGATATAAGCTCATTCATAATCTCCTCTGCCCTTCCAGTTGGCACTATCATAAACATGTACCATGCAGTTGCACCAAGTTCCTTTGCGAGACGATAAACCTTAGGGATTTCCTCCTGATTCCTCTTTGTAAACGAGGAGTTTACGATGAACTCGATGCCATATTCGCGGAAGAGCCTTGCTGCATTTATTGTGCCTTTGAATGCACCTCTTTCGGCCCTGAAGTCATCGTGTATGGATTCCTCTCCCCCATCGAGGCTTAAAGATACAATTTTTATTCCCGAGTCTTTAATCTTTAAACATATTTCGGATGTGACTAATGTGCCATTCGTTGCAAGACACATCCTTAAGCCTTTTTCCGTGCCATATCTTGCAATGTCAAAGACATCGGCTCTTAGGAGTGGCTCACCACCTGAAAGCACAATAACAGGCTTTGCATAGCCAGAGATGTCATCCATTATGCGTAGTGCCTCCTCAAATGAGAAGTCTGGATGTCCTCTGACCTCTTCTTCTGATGAAGACCTGCAATGAATGCATCTCAGGTTACATCTACGGGTTATCTCCCATGCTATCCATTTAGGCGCAAATTCCATGCTCTATTATAACCGACTCCTTTATTTTTTCCTGCCATAGTTGACTCTCTATTGCCTTAAGAAGTGGACCGAATGTCTCAGGGTCAAGTGCTGATATTGTAATGGCACCATATCTTACCGAGAGGTTTTTTGCCTCCTCACTGCTCAGTTTATCTATCTTATTAAAGACAACTATAGAGGGCTTTTCGGAAAGATTAAGGTCTGAAAGTATTTTTCCCACAGATGCCATATGCTGAGGAAACATAGGGTTAGATGCATCTACGAGGTGAAGTAAAAGGTTTGCATCGTTTAGCTCATCGAGCGTGGATTTAAAAGCACTCACAAGGTCCTTTGGCAGGTCCCTTATGAAGCCGACTGTATCGGTGATTATAAGTTCTCTTTCTTTTGGAAACCTTAGTCTTCTCGATACAGTATCCAGTGTGGCAAACATCTTGTCATGGGCAAATGTTTCGCTTTCCGTGAGTGCATTAAGAAGCGTTGATTTTCCTGCATTCGTATAGCCTATGATCGACACAATTGGTATAGACCTTTCAAGCCTTCTTTGTCTTCTCTGCCTTCTTCCTGCACTGAGTGACTTTAGCTCTCTTTCAAGAAGATGAATCCTATCTCTGACCCTTCTTCTGTCCACCTCGAGCTTCATCTCACCAGGGCCTCTTCCGCCTATTCCACCCATAAGCCGGGACATTGCAGTGCCCTTCCCTGTGAGACGGGGAAGCCTGTATTTAAGCTGTGCAAGCTCTACCTGAACCTTTCCTTCCTTACTATGTGCCCTTCTTGCAAATATATCTAATATTAGCTGGGTGCGGTCTATGACCTTCATCTCCGTAAGCTCACCTATCTCCTTTATCTGCGATGGGCTCAGGTCTTGGTCAAAGACAAGAAGCGTTGCCCCAAGGTTGAGGGCATTTATTATCACCTCCTTTAGCTTTCCCTCTCCCATGAGATACTTAGGGTTTATCTCCTTAAGCCTTTGAATCACAGAGTCTAAGACAAGAAGGTCGCTCGATAAGGCAAGCTCTTTTAGCTCCTCTATGGAGTCTTCCATCTCATGTCTTGCTCTTCGGTCTGCACTTATCAATATAGCCCTTTCCCTTCTGTCGGACTGCTCAAAGACCCTATCTCTTTGTATCTCCTCCTCCAGAGAGACGATGAAGTCTTTAAAATTAAAACGGAACTGATAGAAATCCTCCTGAGGAAGCACACTCACCAGTACTCCTCTGCCACTTGGAAGGAGATGTGCAGAATATATATTTTGAGGCATGCCATTTGCATTTGAGCCTATCCCTGCTATAAAGTCCAGCCTTAAGAGGGCAAGGTCCGTAAGGTCTTCCTGATTCAGTGGCTCGTTTTTAAGGTGGGTGTGAATGAATCTTAGCCCACGAAGAGCCTTTCTTCCAATAGGATGCTCCTCTAAAGAGGGGATAAAAATACCCTTTGCATCTCCAACTATCACATGGGTTATCTTGCCTTCCCTTGAAACAAAGATGCCTATCTGCCTTCCAATTTCAGAGGAAAGCAAAGTCATATACTTTGCAAGCTCAGGTGTGATTAAAGCCTCTGGCGGGATTCTCCTTCTGTAGATCTTCTCAAGGCTGTTGACCTCACTGCCCTTGAGCCCTGATGTGTTTCCGAATACTACTGGTATAAATTACTCCTTCCTTTTTTATTTTATCACATTTAAGTGGCGTTTAATGCCTTCAAGGAAGTCCTCTGGAGCTAAAACCGCATAAAACATAGAATAGTATGCCCTGTTTACAATAGACCTTGGGCTGAGTTTATCCTGTAACATTCTTTTAGCATCTGAGAGGGTTTCCTCTGCCTGTTTTAGCCGATATGTAAAAAGACTTTCTTTGTCCGTCACACCACCACTCCTTCTTCCACGATATTCCTTACAATTGGTGATACTTTTAATGGAGAGTTTTCAATCTCATCTTTTGTAAAAATAAGTGGTGAGATAACAATAAAATGCTCAAAGCCAACTTCCCATACAATATCTAAAATCTTCTCTTTAAGCTCTCTATCAAGCGATTTAACTTCAATGAAGACATCCATATCAGAGTACTCGTCCTCATCTCCTCTTGCCCTTGAGCCGAAGACCCTGAAATCAATTAAGTAGACAGCCTCAGATAATCTTTCTTTTAGCCTTTTTGCAATTTCAAGGTCTTTTTGACGCATTTTAGTCCCAGTTCCCACCAGTCTGTAGGAGCATTATCTTCCTGCTTTAATCTGCCTTCTTAGCCTTCTTATCTGTCTTCTTACCTCCACTGGCGATGTTCCGCCCTCTGAAACCTTTGCCTTTATAGAGCCTTCGGGAGTAAGCACAGGATATATATCTTTTTCTATAAGGGCTGAAAACCTTTTTATCTCCCCTAATGAAAGCTCATCGAGATTCTTTTCCTTTTTAATCGCATAAAGCACGAGTTTCCCGGTTATTGCATGTGCCTTTCTAAAAGGCATTCCTTTTCTTACTAAGTATTCTGTCATGTCAGTGGCAGTCGAGTATGACCTTGTCACTGCCTTTAGCATCCTCTCCCTATTAAATCTAATCTCAGGGAGCATCTCATTAAGCACAAAGAGGGATGCCTTGACAGTGTCTATGGAGTCAAAGACAGGTGGTTTGTCTTCCTGCATATCTCGGTTATATGAAAGGGGAATGCCCTTCATCATTGTAAGAAGGCTTATGAGGCTACCAAATACCCTTCCTGTTTTTCCTCTTATAAGTTCAGGCACATCCGGGTTTTTCTTCTGAGGCATTATGCTTGAGCCTGTTGAGAAGGCATCTGGAAGCTCTATAAATGAAAACTCCTCGCCTGCCCAGAGTGTAAGCTCCTCAGCCATTCTCGAAAGATGCATCATGATTATGCTTAGGCAGAAGATAAACTCGATTAAAAAATCCCTATCAGAGACCGCATCTATACTGTTTTGAGAGACCCTTTCAAATCCTAAGAGCCTTGCAGTATACTGCCTGTCGATTGGAAGGCTTGTGCCTGCCATGGCACATGAGCCAAGTGGAAGGATATTTATTCTCTTTAAGCAATCGGAAAGCCTCGCTATATCCCTCTTAAGCATCTCCACATATGCAAGGAGATGATGGGAAAGCAGGACCGGCTGTGCCCTTTGAAGATGCGTATAGCCGGGCATTATGGTTGTGATGTGGGTTTCAGCCATAAAAAGGAGGGTCTTTTGAAAGCCCCTTAAAAGGGCTGTTATCTTTTTTGTCTCAGCCCTGAGATAAAGCCTCATGTCCAATGCAATCTGGTCGTTTCTGCTTCTTCCTGTGTGGAGCTTTTCTCCTACAGTTCCTATCTTTCTTGTAAGTTCAGACTCTATGTTCATGTGAATGTCTTCGAGCTCTGTCATGAATTTAAATCTTCCAGCCTTGATTTCCTCTCCGATGTCCTTAAGCCCCTGTATAATCCTTTTTGACTCATCTATAGGGATAATGCCTGTTTTCCCAAGCATCTTTGCATGGGCAATACTGCCCTCGATGTCATACCGAGAAAGCCTTCTATCAAAGGATATGGATTCTGTGAAGGACTCCACGGACTCTCTTGTCTTTTCCTTAAATCTTCCTGCCCAGGGTTTCTTTAACCTCTGCATATTTATTTCTTTTCCATCATCTGAAGAAATGGTTTTATCAGGTCTATTGGGATTGGAAAGATTGTAGTTGAGTTTTTCTCAGCTGCAACCTCAACGAGTGTCTGGAGATACCTTAACTGTAATGCCATTGGCTCGACTGATATAATCTTTGCGGCATCTGCAAGCTTCTGAGATGCCTGAAACTCACCTTCTGCATGGATTATCTTTGCCCTTCTTTCCCTTTCAGCCTCTGCCTGTTTTGCAATTGCCCTCAGCATCTCAGGAGGCAGGTCAACATTCTTGACCTCAACGACACTAACCTTTACTCCCCATGGCTCTGTCTGAAAGTCTATGACCTTCTGAAGCTCTGCATTCAGATGCTCTCTTCTTGTAAGAAGGTCATCGAGTGTGCTCTGCCCAAGAATGCTTCTTAAGGTTGTCTGAGCTATCTGGCTTGTCGCATAATAGAAGTCCTCCACCTCTGTTATTGCCTTAATCGGATCCATTGGTCTGAAATAAACGACTGCATTGACCTTCACAGAGATATTGTCTTGAGTAATAACATCCTGAGCAGGCACATCCATTGTCACGGTTCTCAGTCCGACCTTCACGAGCTTGTCTATTATGGGCCATATGATGACAAGCCCAGGACCTTTAACCGGGATGATTCTTCCTAATCTGAATACAACACCCCTTTCGTATTCCTTCAAAATCTTGATTGCCGCTGAAAGAAAATACATAACGAGAAACACTACAAAGAGAAAACCGATAAATGATGTTCCTATTACTGGTACTGGCATCTTAAACCTCCTTTAGGGTTGTTTTTTAACCTTTACCTTAAGTCCTGAGATAGATTCCACTATTACTTTTTGTCCTTTCCCTACAGGCTCATCCGAATACGCAGACCACAGCTCCCCGCGCACCATGACCATGCCGCCTGCCTCTGTGACATCTTCTTTTACAATGCCTTCCAGACCTACAAAACCCTCGGAGCCAGTGGTTGGCTTTCTCCTAAGTGCCTTAAATGCAAGTCCAATGGTCAGCGAAAAAAACAGTGTTGTTATAAGGACAGCAGGCAGTATTATCGATAAAGAGAGCTTGATAAACGGAGCACCTGCTTCAAAGAGCATGATTGAGCCTATCACCATTGCGATTACTCCGCCAATGGTTAAAACACCATGGGAAACGATTTTCACCTCTAATATAAACAGTATAATGGCAAGTATTATCAAGAGAAGCCCTGCATAATTAACAGGCAGTGTCTGAAATGCATAGAATGCAAGTATTAGGCATATGCCCCCGAGCACGCCCGGAAATATCGCACCCGGGTTTGTAAGCTCAAAGAACAGTCCATAGAAGCCTAAAAGCATAAGGATATAGGCAATATTAGGGTCGCTTATGAGATTAAGGATCCTGTGCCTGAGCCCCATCTCCTGCCTGAGCACATCTGCATCCTTTGTCATAAGGGTCTTCATGCCTATGACAGTCTCCACCTTTGTTCCGTCAATAGCAGAAAGAAGCTCTGAGATATTGTTTGCAATAAGGTCAATAACATTTTCCCTTAATGCCTCTGTCTCAGTGGCAGTTATGCTTCTTCTTACAGCGTCCTCTGCCCATCTTGCATTTCTTTCCCGTTTCTGGGCAAGGGTCTTTATATAAGCCACTGAATCGTTTGTTACTTTTTCAGCCATTGTCTTATCCATTTTTTCACCAACTGCCACAGGATGTGCCGCACCTATACTCGTCTGCGGAGACATAGCCGCTATGTGAGCTGAAATAGTAATGAATGTTCCTGCTGATGCTGCCCTTGCTCCTCTTGGAGACACATAAACAACAACAGGCACCTCACTGCTAAGAATCTCTTTTATGATGCTTCTCATGGAGGCATCGAGCCCACCAGGGGTGTCAAGCTCTATTATAATTGCCTCGAACCCCTGTTTATTTGCCTTTCTGATGCTCTTGGTTATAAACTCCGAAGAAACAGGGTTAATAACACCGTCTATCGTGACGACCATTACAGTTTGCCTCCGAATGGATTCTTCGGGGACCTTAGCGTCTTTCTTTATCGGAGTATTTTTGAGGGCATCGACTGTGCTGTTAAATGCAAAGAGAATTAGCGCAACTAAAAGGGTTTTCCTTAGCATATGAAGATTATAGCATTAAACCCAATCAATTACACAACAGGACTTCATCGCGAGCCTCTGAGCAGAAGTGAAATTTAGTAAAGGGGGTAGGTTTTCTCAGGTGAGCCAACTACTATATAAATTTGCCGTTCTTTAAAATTAAATCCATCGTCGGTTTCAAGAGAAAAAGTAAAAGGGTACGGTTCTATTTTTCAGCATCCATCTCTTTCTTTGACCTGACATTATCCCTTTCTCTCCTTTCCCCATTATCTTAAGCAGGCATCTTTTTACTGTCAAGAGCTTAGTGCGATAGGGTGGCAGCCTGTTGGAGTTAATTACTTAATTATACAAACACAACCTCGAACTCAAAAACATCCCTTATCGCCTGAAAGTCTCTCCTGTTCTGCGTGTAAAGGACAGCGCCAGCACTTCTAACAGAAGCCGCAATAAGGCAATCTCCTGTTATTGATGCGGATTTCCTTATGTTATAGCCTTTTTTGCTCTGTAGCAATGAAATGATTGCTCCTGCCTCTTCATAGTCCCTTACAGAAGGAACAACAACCCTGTCTACCCTTTTGAAAAACCCGATAAGCTCAGCTACAGCCTTCAAAGACTCTTTAGAATGCGACCCTGCCCTTGAGTTCCATTAAAACAATAGAGGACAGGTATATAATGCCGTCAGAAAGAAAAATGTCTTTAAACAAGGCAGGATTTGAAAAGCGGTCAATGAAGATATTTGTGTCTATCAGCTTTTTAAGCATAGACCTTTTTTATCTTTGTCTCTCTGTATTTTTCAAAGATGCCTTCAAGCTCTATTTTGCCGGTTGCCATGTCAAGAGCCCTTCTAATGGCATCTCTATCATCTTTTACCCTGAAAACCCTTTTGACTTTCTCAATATCGCTTTTTTTGACCTCAAGGTGTTCTATTGTCACAATATTTGCCTTTGCCAAAGCCATCACCTCCTTTTTAACATGAATTTCTTTTAGTATAGCAGAAAATCCCAATTATAAAGAATGACTCCTGCCATTATCTTAAGCAGGCGATTCTTTGAGTCAAGAGTCCCTTGGATTACCTCATCGAGTAGCTACTTTTTCAAGAGGGAGATTTTCAATAGAGATATTAACAAGCTCTGAAAGTTCAAGTTTCTCGCTGGCATCAAGGATTTCAATCCCAACGATATGACCTTTTTCATCAAGGTCAACTGTTACTCCTTCCTCTATATCCATTGAATCTGCAATCTTTGCCTCTCTGAGCCTTATATATAAGGCATCAACATCCTTGCTGTATTCTATTTTCATAAACTTACCTCCTAAATGGTCTTTTTCTCACTGCAACCGTTATAACTAGAACAGAATCGGATTCTTCTTTGAATGTAACCCTTAAAAATCTATCACTCATAAATTTGAAGGCATTCTGCCTTCCTTTTACGCTCTGCTCCAGATATTCATGGTCTCTTATCACTGTCTCTGCCTCTTCTTCTGTGACCTCACGCTCTTTCATCCTCCTTTTTGCGTGGCGGTCATAGCGGATAGGCTTCATGGTATTAAGGATAACAGATTTTCAGAACAAATGAAATATACAAATAGGGCAAATGCAGACGGATTTTTTCTGTCAAGGGAATTTCTCAGTATGATAGGGCATATCGCAGGCTAAAGCCTGCGGCTACATTGATTAAAGAGAGGGACTGGATTCCCCGAACAAGTCGGGGAATGACAAATGAGATTTAAAGAGAAGCAAATATTGTGTTAAATTATATTAATGAAAAAGAAAATTGCCATAACAATTGGAGAGCCCGGAGGCATAGGGCCTGAGGTTACACTTAAAGCCCTGATTGACGAGGAAATAAAGGCTGAGACTATACCTATCGTGATAGGCAATAAGGCAGTCCTCAAAGAGACGATAGGGCTTCTTAATATACCCATGAAGCTAAATCCAATAGTCTCCCCTGATGAGGCAACTCATGGTGTTATAAATTTTATAGATATCCCCTGTAAAGGATTTCAAAAATCCATGCCTACAGAAGAAGGAGGCAGGGCATCGTTTGCATTTATCAAAAAGGGAGTTGAGCTTGCCCTTAAGAGAGATGTTCATGCCATAGTCACAGCACCTATCTCAAAGTCTGCTCTTAAGATGGCAGGTCTTTCATGGCACGGGCATACAGAGATGATTGCAGAGCTTACAAACACAAAGGACTTCAGGATGATGCTCATAGGCGGTACACTCAGGGTCATACTTGCTACTATCCACACAGCTTTAAGAAATGTCCCTAACATGTTAAGCAAAGACAGGGTGTTAAAGACAATTCTTTTTGCAAAGAGGGCATGCCATATGCTTAACATCGAAGAGCCAAATATCGGAGTTGCAGGGCTTAACCCGCATGCAGGCGAGGCAGGGCTTTTTGGAGACGAAGAAGAGGTGAATATCAGCCCTGCAATCCTCAAGGCAAAGGCACAGGGAATAAATGTCAGTGGCCCATATCCGCCTGATACAGTGTTTTTTAGGGCACTAAGAGGAGAATTTGACATTGTCCTCGCAATGTATCATGACCAGGGCTTGATACCAATCAAACTCCATGCATTCGAAAAAGGCGTAAATGTTACAGTAGGGCTTCCTATTATTCGCACCTCGCCTGACCATGGAACTGCTTATGATATTTCATGGCGAGCAGTGGCAAACCCATCGAGTATGATCGAGGCTATAAAACTTAGCCTGAGCCTGAGGCTTTAGCCTTCTTGTTCATATAGACCTGCTGGACAATGGAAAGGACATTGTTTACAAGCCAGTAAAGCACAAGCCCAGAGGCAAAACTCAGGAAAAGGAATGTGAAAATTACAGGAAGAAACATCATGAGCTTTTGCTGTTTTGGGTCTCCTCCTGAGGGTGTGAGCTTCTGCTGTATGACCATGGTGGCGCCCATTACGATTGGCATGATGTAGTAAGGGTCTTTTAAAGACAGGTCTGTGACCCAGAGCATAAAGGGTGCTCCCCTTAGCTCGATTGCAACGGAAAGAATCTTATAAAGGGCAAAAAACACAGGTATTTGTAAGAGCATGGGAAGGCATCCGCCCATGGGGTTTACCTTGTATTTTTTATAAAGCTCCGATAGCTCTGTCTGCATCCTTTTTGGGTCTTTTTTGTATTTTTCCCTTATCTCTGCCATTTTAGGCTGAATCTCCTGAAGCTTCTTCATAGCCTTCTGCCCTTTGTTCACAATAGGTATAAAGGGAATCCTCACGATAATCGTAAGGAGCACAATTGCCCATCCATAGTTTCCTACGAATTTATTCAGAAACTTTAGAAGCCAGAAAAGAGGCCTTGCGATTATGGAGAAAAAACCAAAATCTATTATATGCTCAAGTCCAATACCGAGTGCCTTCAGTTTTTCGTGATCCTTTGCTCCTGCATAAACGATATAGCTATTTAGCTCCGAATCGCCTTTCAAGGAGATTGCCGCTGAGCCCTGATGCTCCCATGCCTTTGCCTCATTCATTCCTTGAAGGGGAACAAGCGATGCAAAGAAGTATTTATCCTCCTGAGCTATCCACCGGAGTTTTCCTTTGTAGGTCTTTGGCTCTTTCAGTTTCTTTACGGTCAGCTCTACTCTGTCTGAATCCGTAAGGAGCACAGGGCCTATGTGGGCAGTTGCATCTTTCTTAGATGAGACCCCAAAGTCGGTGCCGAGAGTTATCTCGTATTCAGGGATGCCCTTGAGTTCGTCTTTGAGGTCGAACCTGTAAGAGTCGCTATAAAAAGTGTATGTCCTCCTTATAGAGTATTTTGGGCTGGCATACTCAAAGACAATCGAGCCTGTTTTTTTCTCTCCGCTTAATGTCAGGTCATTTCCAATGAGAGCAAAGTTTTCCTTTGAAATGGAGAAATCGTTTTTTGAGCCAATGCCCAATGCTGGATACACACCGATGTCTTTAAGAAGGCTGATGCTCAGTCCATCTTTGTCTTTATAGTGTCTGAGTTGAAGAGACTTAAGGGTTCCACCTCTCGTTGTAAAGACTGCTGTATATAGCTCTGTCTGGACCTTCACTGTGCTTTCAGGTAGTTGAGGTGTTGGCTTTCCCTCGGTGGGCTCGATGGGCATAATTACCTTAATAGGCTCCTCCTTTGGAGCAGGTGGTCTTTCTGAAGGAGGCGGAACAGGCTTTCCAACGAAAATGACCTGATAAAGAATCAGGACCGTGATGGAAAGCACAATTGCGAGGAGTGTTCTTTTTTCCATATCTATTTTATCGGGTCATATCCGCCTGAGTGAAACGGATGGCACTTAAGAATCCGCTTTATGCTTAAGAGGATGCCTTTTAGGGCTCCGTATTTTTCGATTGCCTCCTTTGAGTATGCCGAACATGTCGGAGTGAACCTGCACCCTGCAGGCAGAATTGGAGATAATACCATCCTGTATAAGGCAATGGCATAAAGCAGTGCCTTTTTTATAATTTCTCTCATAGGATTAAGGAGATTTTGGTTTAGACTGCAAGCTTTTTTCGGCCCTTTGCCCTTCTTCTGTTTAGAGTCTTTCTTCCGCCCTGTGTGCTCATCCTCTCGAGGAAACCATGAGTCCTTTTCCTTTTTATCTTATGAGGCCGATAAGTAGTATATGTTCCCATAACTTGTTACTATAAAATCTTCTGTCCGTTAAAGTCAAGCTCCTTTATAGGTTGGGTAGTGTAAAATCTTCTGTGTAAAATCTTCTGAAATCGTTGCCATCTCCTTTTTTGTCATCTATAGCATCAGCCTTGAACCTTTCCTGCTCTTCATCATCCCTTTGCTTTAGTTTACTGGGGAGGGGGGGGTATCTCCTAAGTTATTGATTTTAAATGATTCCCATGTTTACTTGTTTACTTTTCCTTTACTTTTGCTTTACTCTTTTCTATTAAGAGGGGTAGATGTGTAATCCTTTTCCATATTACCCTTCTGTAAACCATAGTTAAAATAATAACACTACCAAAACCCTTTTGTCAAGTAAAAAATGAACTATGGTTTTCTTTTCCCTCTCCCCTTGCGGGAGAGGGCGAGGGTGAGGGGTCATTGGACTTTTCTGTTCACCCTCCCCAAACCCCTCCCCTCGAGGGAGGGGATAAAACAGGGGTCTGTCATTCGGGATTCATTTCAGAATCTCAATTAACTGTCATTCCGACCCCAAAGGTGTCATTCCTGCTTGTCAGGAATCCATCCTCTTCCTTGTCATTGCGACCCGCCCATTTTGTCATTGCGAGGAGTCCCGAATCAGTCGGGACGACGAAGCAATCTCAGCCTATCATTCTGAGCACAGCGAAGAATCTCATCTTCCCTTGTCATTCTGAATTTATCTCAGAATCTCAAAAATTCCTCTGTCTTGCCAAAATAATAATGTCCTTATTAACCAAATAGGACATTTCTAAATTGGCTTGATAAGCCTAAAATTAAAGTTTGACATCTCGCCTGATATGTAGTATTAGTTGCATTAAGTTTGTTGTATGGAATCAGGATGCTGATAGCCTTTCCATTCCTTCCTTTGCCCTTTGGTTTTCAGGCTGGCTTCTGAGTACCTTTTCAAAATTCCCCTTAGCCCTCGGAGATTTTGGAATTACCCTCGATGAGAGCCCCAACACCGCTTATGGAGTAATCGAGTATATTGCCTTTTAATAAATCCCCTTTAAGGGAAAGATTAAATGAGGCTTTATTTTACCTCTTTCAGAATCCTCTTGATTGTCTCGGAAAGCTTTATAGGGGTTGTGGTGCTCTTGATGAGGTATTCTTTTGCACCTAATGAAACTGCCTTATCTATCTCCTCAGGGAGGATTCGGGATGAGACAATCACAACTGGTATGCGTTTGAGCTCCGGGTTTGCCCTCATAATCTGCATGAGCTTGAAGCCATCGACCTTATCGAGGTGAGGGTCAAGGACTACAATATCGGGTCTTATCTGCTGAAGGGTTCTGAATGCCTGTAACCCGTTTTCAGCCTCATGCACCAAAAAGCCGTCCTGAAGGAGACGGTTTTTGTATATCTCTTTTGTCTGGCTGTTGGCATCTGCTACAAGGACTTTTTTTGAGTGCTCCAAAGGTGCTTTGGTCTTGGTATAAATCAAAGCCTTTATCAGCATAATGTTTTCTGGAAACTTATTCAGGTTCAGGAATTTGACTCCTATGCCTATACCGGACTCTATATGCTGTATTCCAGACTTAACATTTATGCGTTTTCCACTTATGTCAAAGTCAAGGTCGACAACCGCCCCAGGCACAAAATCAGCAAGGCTATGGATATACATGCCGGCTTCGCTTATATCGAGGGCGTATCCTTTTATAGCACCATTAATTATGACATCCTTCTGAAAGATTACCCTGCGTTTTTTTCTTTCTTCCATAGGGTATTTTACACCCTTACGCCATGTTTTTGGATAATTTTTAAAAACCCTCTTGCATTTTTCTTTATATCGCCCTTAAGTATTGCAGATGCCACTGCAACTGCATCCACACCTGTCTCAAGAACGGAGGGAAGGTTTTCTATATTAATTCCTCCGATTGCAACAACAGGGATATTCACTGCTGATTTAATCCTCCTGAGCATAGCTAAACCCTTAGGGGGTCCTGCATCTTTTGTTGTTGTATGAAATATGGGTCCAAAGCCGATATAGTCAGCTCCCTGTTTTTCAGCCCTTAGTGCCTCTTTAATGCTATGGGTTGAGACGCCTATTATCTTATCTTTGCCAAGAATCCTTCTTGCCTCGGCAATGGGCAGGTCTTCCTGACCTAAGTGAACCCCATCTGCATTAACTGCGAGTGCTATATCTACATAATCATTTACAATAAGTTTTGCACGGAAGTCTCTTGTGAGCCTTCTCAGGTTTAATGCCTCGTAGTAAAGCAGATGCCTGTTTTTTTGTTTTTCTCTGTACTGAACCCATCTGACCCCTGCCCTTAGTGCCATGAGGGTCATTTCAGCTGAAGAAAGAGGCGATGAAGAGGTCTCTGTGATAAAACAAATGCCTGTAAGGAACATCCTACTCTAAGGGGGCGGTTTCAACGGTCTTTTCCCTGCCATTCAGTTTGTCAACGAATGTAGTGGTGAAATTTCCGTTTATGAAATCGGTTGAGCTTAAAACCTTTTTATGAAATGGTATTGTGGTCTTTATGCCTTCTATTATGAACTCATCCAATGCCCTTTTTGCCTTTGACAGTGCCTCTTGCCTGTCTCCTCCATGGACAATGAGCTTTGCAACGAGTGAGTCATACTCGGATGGCACAACAGCACCACTGAAGGATGCAGTATCCACCCTTACCCCGGGGCCCCCTGGAGGGTAAAAGAATGTTATCTTTCCTGGTGAGGGGATGAACTTTTCTGGGTCCTCGGCATTAATCCTACACTCTATGGCATGTCCCTTTGGTTTTATCTGACTTTGTTTATAAATGAGCGGGAACCCTGCGGCAAGTCTTATCTGCTCTTTAATCAGGTCGATGCCTGTTACAGCCTCTGTCACAGGATGCTCTACCTGAATACGGGTGTTCATCTCCATAAAATAGATATTTCCTTCAGGGTCAACTATAAACTCTACCGTACCCAGGTTTCTGTATCTTAGTGCCCTTGCGGCTTTTACACCAAGCTCGCATAATTTCTTTCTGAACTTATCTGTGGAAAAAGGCGATGGAGATTCCTCTATGAGCTTCTGATGCCTTCTCTGAATAGAGCAGTCCCTTTCTCCGAGATGAATGATATTGCCTTTTGAGTCAGCCATAACCTGAACCTCTATATGTCTCGGCTCAGGAATATATTTTTCGACATAAAGCTCATTGTTTCCAAATGCAGTGAGTGCCTCTCTTTGTGCCATGTAAAATGCCTGCTCGATGCCTTCCTCCTCAGAGACTACCTTCATGCCTCTTCCGCCGCCTCCCTGAGATGCCTTAAGGATAACGGGGAACCCTATCTTCTTTGACACCTTCAAAGCCATCTCAACGGATTGAACCGGTCCGTCACTTCCAGGGACGATAGGGATACCCCTTCTTCTCATTATCTGTCTTGCCTTTGCCTTATCGCCTCCGAGCCTGATGTTCTCAGGGGTCGGACCAATAAAGACAATGCCTGAGCTTATACATGTCTCTGCAAAATGCGGGTTCTCGGATAGAAAACCATAGCCCGGATGTATTGCCTGGGTGTCTGTAATCTCTGCGGCTGTGAGAATTGCAGGTATGTTGAGGTAGCTCTGAAGTGGTGTTGCAGGCCCTATGCATATGGACTCATCCGAAAGACGGACATGCATGGTGTCCTTTTCTATATCAGAGTAAACGGAGACCGTCTTTATGTCTAATTCTTTGCACGCCCTGATGATTCTCACGGCAATCTCGCCTCTGTTTGCAATAAGGATTTTATTGAAAAGTTTCATCTATAGCTTCACCCTAAACCGGCTCGATGAGATACAAAGGCTCTCCGTATTCCACTGGCTGGGCATTTTCGACAAGTGCTCTGACAAGTATGCCGTCTGTGTCGCACTCTATCTCATTCATTAGTTTCATTGCCTCTATTATGCAAATTACCTGTCCTTTTTTGACCTTCGAGCCTGCCTCTACAAAAGGCGGGGAATCAGGCGAAGGAGACTTGTAAAATGTCCCTACCAAAGGTGCGGTTATCGTAATGAGTCGCTGTGTCTCTGCCTCTATCTCCTTTACTGAAGGGAGCCCTATCTGTGGAGGCTTCTTTATCTCGATAGATGTCATCATCCTCTCTCTTTTTATCCTTACCTTTGTGTTTTCCTTCTCTATCTGCAGGTCAGTGATGTCTGTATCTCTGAGAAGCTCTATTATTTTTTTGAGTTCATCGAGTTCCATTATCTCACCCTTTCTATATATTGTCCTGTCCTTGTGTCAACCTTTATGATATCTCCCTCGTTTATGTGAAAAGGCACCTTTACCACTGCGCCTGTCTCAAGCGTAGCTGGTTTTGAGCCTGCTACTGCCGTATCCCCTCTGAATGCAGGCTCTGTCTCTTTGATAGAAAGCTCAACGAATGTTGGCATTTCTACTGCAATTGGTGCCTCCTTAAAGTAGAGGATGCTGACTACAGTGTTTTCCTTAAGATATTTTCTTGCCTCCTTGAGCAGTTCCTCTGAGAGTAAGACCTGCTCGTATGTCTCTACATCCATAAAATAATATACCTTATCCTCTTTGTAAAGGTACTGCATTTTTTTTTCCTCTAAAGAAGGCGTCTCAAACTTCTCTCCAGACCTGAATGTCTCCTCTAAGACCGAGCCTGAGACGAGGCTCTTTAGCTTTGTTCTTACGATAGCGCCTCCTCTTCCCATCTTTACATGCTGAAAGTCCACTATCTCATAAGGCTCGGCTTTATGCTGTATTTTTAAGCCCCTTCTAAAGTCCGAAGTAGAAATCAATATCGTTCTCCATGATTAAATTAGTCAACCTATAATTTTTAACTCTTTAGTTAGAGTTGTCAAGACCTCGGCATTTGTCTTTTTAACTAAAACCATATCCTCGAGCCTTACCCCTCCGATGCCAGATACATATATGCCGGGCTCTACCGTAAAAACCATGCCCTCTCTGATTCTTCCCCTTGCCCTGCCTGTTATATGTGGCATCTCATGGACCTCAAGTCCAACTCCATGACCAAGACCATGTCCGAATGAGCTTCCATAACCAGCCTTTTTTATAACATCTCTTACAGTATTGTCAATCACACTTGCCTGAATGCCATCGGAGACCGTAGAGATACCTTTTCTATTTGCCTCGAGCACAAGATTGTAAATCTCGATCTTTTCTCCAATGTTAGCACCCCGTATGAGTAGTGTCCTTGTCATATCGGAATAGTATCCATGAGACTCCCCACCCCAATCTATTATAACGAGGTCTCCGGCTTTGAGCTTTCTTTCAGTTACTTTTGCATGAGGCATCGATGAGTTTTCGCCAGATGCAACTATTATATCAAATGGAATTCGGTTACAGCCGTTTTTTTTAAGCCTTTCTTCAAGCTTAAGAGCAATCTCCTTTTCCCTGACCCCTGCCTTTATATAAGGCATTACCTCAAGGAATGCTTGCTCTGCCCTTCTTACAGCCTCTTTTATGGATATAACCTCAGAGGAATCCTTTTGAGCCCTTAGCCTTTCCACTCCTGCCCTCATTGGCTTGAGCCTTAATCCAGCAGTCTTAAGCCTCTCAAAGAACTCATATGAAACAGATGCCTCAAACCTTAGAGACTTTAGCTTTAGCTTTTTTATAATCTGTCTCAGTGTAGTCATCCTGTCTTTTGCGATTAGGATGTCCCACCCCTTGACCTCTTTTTCAGCCTGTAGTTTATATCTGAAATCGGTTATAAAGGCTCTATGAGTTTTTGTAACGAATGCGATACCAGAGGAGCCTGTAAAACCAGTAAGATACCGCACATTATTAATGTTCGTGATTATGAGACTGTCAAGTCCTTTCAGCGAATGCCTTAACCTGTCAAGGCGGTTTTCATAGGGCTCGGGCATTTCTTCGACCTAAGTCAGGTAGTCTTTTGCGGCCCTGAGGGCAAGGAGATAGCTATTCGGCCCAAATCCGCTTATCTGGCCTAACGAGACCTCTGCAATAAAGGACTTCCTTCTGAAGTCCTCCCTTCTCAGGATATTCGAGAGGTGAACCTCTATGGATGGCTTTCCAACCGATGAGATTGCATCCCTTATGGCAATGCTCGTATGGGTGAATGCCGCGGGGTTTATTATAAGGATGTCATAGTCTTTGTCCTGTATATGGCTTATAATCTCGGATTCGCTGTTTGACTGGGCAATAAGGACATTTAGCCCGAGTTCCTTTGCGAGGGCATTGATTCTTCTGTTTATCTCCTTTAGCGTAATCCTGCCATAGATGTCTGGCTCTCTTTTCCCTAAGAGGTTGAGATTAGGCCCATGTATGACAAGAACCTTCGTCTTTTTAATGTCTTTAGGCTTTTTCCCTTTCATGGTCGTTATACTTTTATAAACATTTTTTAATCTCAGGTCAAGAAGTTTTTTTAGGCACATTGGGCACAAGGCAATTATCACTACTGTCTCCCCTTGCAATAGCCAGTTGAAAAGAAATATTATTTAGGGTGAAGGAGGGTGGTTTATGAAGACATGGACTCATCCGGGTGGAAAGCTAAGAGAGCTTGGGGCAGACTCTTTAACTGATGCAGAGCTTTTGGCAATTCTTCTTTCTACAGGCACAAAAGGTAAATCAGCAGAGGATATAGCCAATGAGATTCTCAATAAATTTGGTTCATTTAAAGGCATGGCAAACCAGCCTCTTGAGAAATTCCTTGAGATTAAAGGAATCGGAGATGTTAAAATCATCAGGGTTGCGTCTGCTTTTGAAATTGCAAAAAGGATTGTAAGTCAGGTGTTAAAAGAAAAAGAAGATGTCAAAGATTAAAAGGAAGCCAATAAAACTTTCTTCGCCATTTGATATGGCAAGTTCCAAGACTGAAAGGACTTGCGTTGCCAAAATTGCAGAATGGATTAACAGGACAATTGAAGAAAAGTCCTTACCCCTCGGTAGGGCAGAGGTAGAAACAAAGGGGGCTGATGCTAAATACCCTGATTTTGTTCTTTATAAAAGTCCTCAGAGCACAGACACCCTTTTAGTTGCTGAATTTAAACAGCCTTATTTTGACCCATACGATTATAAAGAGCTTAAAGAGCCAGCATGGGAAAAAGCCAACAGGAGAAAAGCCAGATACTTTGTAACATCCAACTTCAAAAAGCTTATCTGGTATAAGACAGAAGAGGTCAACAGGATGGCTGATGAAACCACACAGATAGCAGGGATTTATGACCTCTCAGTTATAGAAGACCTTAATACTATAGATGAGCCACGCTTCAAGACTGCCATTGTTAAGGGGATTGAGAGATTTCTTTCTGACCTTGTAGAGGTTTATACAGGCAGGAAACCCGAGCCCCTTTTGCCTGTTGATGAGTTATTGATCCAAAAGCTTCGTGGGAAGAATGACCGTCTCTCACGCTTTTATAAAAACATTATAAGAGACAAATTCCACAAAGACCCTGCTTTTGCAAAAAAACTTAGTAACTGGTTTTCTGAACAGCAATGGAGCTTTGCAGGGCAAGATGTGGATTTTGAGAAGGCTGCAAGACAATCAGCTTATCTGCTTATAAACAAAATTCTCTTTTATCAGACTCTAAAGGCAAAGCAACCACGCCTTTCATCTTTGGTTATTCCCGATGACCTGACTGCTGGCGGACAGATCCAGAAGCAGTTACAAGGTTATTTCAGTTATATAACAGAGAATATTGATTATGAGACTATATATGATACGGATTTTATTGACCAGATAGCATTCCCTGACCAAAAAGAAGTCGTTGAGGAAATAAAAAGTCTCATAAAAATAATAGGTGAGCATGACTTCTCCAAACTCGGCTATGATATTATCGGCAGGATATTTGAAAGGCTTATCCCCCATGAAGAACGGCATAACTTAGGGCAGTATTTTACAAGCCCTGATGTTGTTGACCTGATTTTAAAATTTTGCATTAGACATGAAGACGACAAGGTTATAGACCCATCATGTGGTGCAGGCACATTCCTTGTCAGAGCATATAAGCACAAACAGCTACTAAATAGCAGACTTACGCATCAGGAAGTTCTTGAAGACCTCTGGGGTATTGACATTGCAAAATTCCCTGCGCACCTTGCAACAATAAATCTTGCAATAAATGACCTTAAGGTTGACAAAAATTATCCGAATATTGCTCATGAGGATTTCTTTAATCTTCCTGTTGCTCCTGTAGGAGGAATGCAGATTACTGAAAGATTTAGGAGGATAAGGGCGCATGCACTTGGCCGTGAACAAAAAGAAATAACATATCCAAGATGGTTTGACTGTGTTGTTGGGAATCCACCATATACCAGACAGGAAGAGATAACTGAAATTACAGGGGAAGAAAGCTATAAAGAGGCACTCATCAAGAAAGCCCTTTATTATGCAAGACGTAAACTTGCGGACATATCAAAGAGAGCGGGAATACATGCCTATTTCTTTGTGCATGGGACAAAGTTTCTAAAAGAAGGTGGCAGGTTTGGCTTTATTGTCTCAGATTCATGGCTTGATACAGACTATGGCAAGGGGCTTCAAGAGCTATTCTTAAAAAACTACAAAATCACTGCGATAATCTCATCTAAGGTTGAAAGGTGGTTTGAAGATGCAGACATTAATACCTGCATTATTATTCTTGAAAAATGTAAAGACTTAAAAGAAAGGGATGAAAATCTTGTGAGGTTTGTTTATCTCAAAAAACCCTTAAGGCATTTTATCCCTCCTGCACAGGATATGTGGGAGAAACAAAAGCAAAGACTTGATGCCACTGAAAACCTGAAAAAGACAATACTTTATCACAATGACTTCTATCAGAACGATGAACTCAGGATTTATCCAAAAAAGCAGAGCGTGTTATGGGAAGAAGGATTTGATGCAGAAGAGAACAAATACACAGGCTCAAAATGGGGGAAATATCTGAGGGCGCCGGAGATATTCTTTAAGATTCTTGAGATGGGTAAGGATAAGCTCGTGCCATTAAAGAAAATAGTTGATGTTAGAAGAGGGTTTACCACAGGCGCTAATGAATTTTTCTACTTAACAGAAGAAGAAATAAAAGAGAGGGGAATTGAGAAAGAGTTCTGGATGCACAAAGACGAAAAAGACAGATGGATGCCTAATAAGGTGGTTGTCAGCCCGAGGGAGGCAAAGACTGTAGTCATAAATCCTAATGTTTTATCCAATGTTGTTTTATTTATAAACAAAGATAAGACAAAACTCAAAAACAAAAAGGTTCTTTCTTTTATAAGGCATGGAGAAAGAAAGGGTTTTCATAATAGGTCAACTTGCTCATCACGCAGTAGATGGTATGAGATTGAATACCGTGAGCCATGGCCGATACTTCACCCGATGATACATCATGATAGACAAATGGTAATTTCTAATAAATATGGAGTTCAGGTAGACCATAATCTATTTGAGATAAGACCCAAGAGAAAACGAGATACACTTGCAGTTTTATGCTTTCTACTTTCAACTGTAAGTATGCTTTTCAAGGAGTTTGGTGGGCGTGTAAACTTAGGTGAGGGTGCACTTAAAACAGAAGGTATAGATATAGAGAAATTGCCAATCCCCAAAGAATTTTTAAAAGAGGCAAAACAAAAGCTAATAAAACTTGCAAAAAAATATCCCTCTTCTAAGATAACATCAATATTTGAAGATTTAGATGCCAATAATCCTGATGAAGTCTCCCTTGCCAAGGTTAAACCAGCCCGTCGTGAACTTGATAAAATCATCATGGGTGATATTTTAGGCTTAACAGACGATGAACAGCTTGAGGTTTATCGTGCAGTTGTTGACCTCGTGAGGTCAAGGATTGAAAAAGCAAAGAGTGTTGACAATAGAAATAAGACAAAAGAAGGTATTGATGTTGAGCTTTTAACAAGGATAATAAAGGAAAGGCTTGGAGATAAACTACTTGGTCATTTTTACAGAGAAAATATCCTTAATCAGAAAGCTCTAAAAACAGTTAGACTCTTTCACCCCCAAAAGGAGATTCAAATCAAAAATGGGCTTTGGGGCTGGCGTCTTTCATCAGGTAAAGACCTTATAGAGTGTGAAAGTGAGGCAGAAGCGGAATATCTTAAAATATGGCTTGAATCAGGGCTTGAGGAGGTAAAAGTCCCTAAAGATGAATCTTATCTTTCAAAAATCCTTCCTGAGCTTAAAGCCCTTAAAGAGCGGATAGACCAGATAATCAATGACCACATCTCCTCTATCAAAAGCCAGAAGATACAAAACGCAATTCTGAGGAAGCTACAAGGTGAATTATTTCAGGGCAGTTAATTAAAAGTTAAAAGACATCTGAATCCACATCTCCTTGAGACCTCAGATGTTATCTCAGGGCACATTGGGGTTGACAAAAAATTCAATCTTTGGTAGAGTTAAGTTTCACCTTAAGTAAATTACTGATTTAAATGTTTGTTATGGAGGTATTGTGCCTACAGTAGCACAGCTTGTAAGACATGGCAGAAAGAGCCTCGAGAGGAAGACGAAGAGTCCTGCCCTGGCGAACTGTCCTCAGAAAAGGGGTGTATGCATAAGGGTCTATACGACAACTCCAAAGAAGCCGAATTCTGCCTTGAGAAAGGTTGCAAGGCTCAGGCTCACAAACAGCATGGAAGTCACTGCATATATTCCGGGTGTAGGGCATAACCTTCAGGAGCACTCTGTGGTTATGATGAGAGGAGGCAGGGTTAAAGACCTGCCCGGAGTGAGATACCATATTATAAGAGGAACACTGGATTCAGCAGGCGTGACCGATAGAAAAAGAGGAAGGTCCAAATATGGGGCAAAGAGGCCCAAGTAGGTAAGATGAGAAGAAAGGTTGTTGTAAAAAGAGAAACATTGCCTGACCCAAAATACGGCAGTAAGCTCGTTAGCAGGTTCATAAACATGATGCTCGAGGACGGCAAAAAGGCTGTGGCAGAAAAAATATTCTATGACGCATTTGAGATTATGAAGAAAAAGGCAGGCGATGACCCGCTTAAGGTTTTTAAGACTGCTGTGGATAATATTAAGCCTGCGATAGAGGTTAAGCCCAGAAGGGTTGGCGGTGCTACATATCAGGTGCCTGTAGAGATAAGACCCCAGAGGCGCACATCGCTTGCATTTAGATGGATTATAAGTTACGCAAGGGCAAGGGCTGAAAAGACAATGTCCGAGAAGCTCGCAGGAGAGCTTCTGGATGCACTTAACAACACAGGGGCTTCTATAAAGAAAAAAGAAGACACCCATAGAATGGCCGATGCTAACAAGGCATTCGCACATTACAGATGGTAAGAGGAATTAAATCAATTGGCAAGATTTCCATTAGAGAATACAAGAAATATCGGCATCATGGCTCACATAGATGCTGGAAAGACAACGACGACAGAGAGGGTACTTTACTATACGGGAGTCACTTACAAGATAGGAGAGGTGCATGAAGGCACTGCCGTAATGGACTGGATGCCTCAGGAGCAGGAAAGAGGCATAACCATAACTGCGGCGGCAACGACATGCTACTGGAAAGACCATAAGATAAACATAATAGACACGCCTGGTCATGTTGACTTTACTATAGAGGTTGAGAGGTCATTAAGGGTGCTCGATGGTGCAATTGCTGTGTTTGATGTGGTCTCGGGAGTTGAGCCACAATCAGAGACTGTATGGAGGCAGGCAGATAAGTATGGTGTACCGAGGATTGCTTTTATGAACAAGATGGATAGGGTAGGTGCGGATTTCTATATGAGTGTAGAAAGCATGGTCGAAAGGCTCGGAGCAAACCCTGTGCCTGTTCAGATACCCAATGGCGCTGAAGATAAATTCAGAGGCCCGATTGACCTTATAAGAGAAAGGGCGATTTATTTTAAGGATGACTCCCTCGGTGCCGAATATTTCGAAGAGGATATTCCTTCGGATTTGATACCTATAGCTAAAAGATACCGTGACAAGATGCTCGAGAAGCTTGCCGATATAGATGAAACGATAATGGAGAAGTTTATATCAGGCAATAAGGTCACGGTCTCTGAGATAATCTCTGCCTTGAGGAAAGGCACTATCCAGATGAAGCTTACCCCTGTGCTTTGTGGCTCTGCCTTCAGGAACAAGGGTGTTCAGCATCTTCTGGATGCCATAGTGGATTATCTTCCCTCGCCGATTGATGTACCGCCAGTGGAGGGCACTACGCCTGGTAACGGAACGAGGATTCAGAGAAAGGTATCTGATGAGGAGCCCTTTTCTTCGCTGGCATTTAAGGTTACATCAGACCCGTATGTCGGACAACTTACATATCTAAGGGTATATTCAGGCATTCTTAATTCAGGCTCGTATGTTTATAACTCATCAAAGGATACACGGGAGCGTATTGGCAGACTCCTTAAGATGCATGCAAATAAACGGGAGGAGCTAAAAGAGGTAAGGGCAGGAGATATTGCCGCAGTAGTAGGATTGAAGGGCACTCTTACAGGCGATACCTTATGCGACGAGAAAAGCCCTGTTGTTCTTGAGGCGATGGAGTTCCCTGAACCGGTTATCTCGGTTGCAATAGAGCCAAAGACAAAGGCAGACCAGGAAAAGCTCTCGCAGGCACTTTCGAAGCTTGCACAGGAGGACCCATCTTTCAGGGTCTCTGTCAATGAGGAGACCGCACAGACACTTATATCGGGAATGGGAGAGCTACATCTTGAGATAATAGTGGACAGGCTTTTAAGGGAATTTAAGGTCAGCGCTAATATCGGCAAGCCACAGGTTGCCTATAAAGAGACTATAGCAGGACATTCAAAGGCAGAGGGAAGATTCATCAAGCAGACAGGCGGCAGAGGCCAGTATGGACATGTCTTTATAGAGATAGAGCCATTAGGGGAGGAAAAGGGATTTGAGTTCGTAAATAAAATAGTAGGTGGCGCAATTCCAAGGGAATACATATCTGCTGTTGAAAAGGGCATAAAAGAAGCCCTCGACACAGGCATACTCGCAGGCTATCCGGTTGTCAATGTGAAGGCAACCCTTTATGATGGCTCTTACCATGAGGTTGACTCATCCGAGCTTGCCTTTAAGATAGCAGGCTCGATAGCTTTTAAGGAAGCAGTAAGAAAGGCAAAGCCAATCCTTCTTGAGCCGATTATGAGTGTTGAAGTTGTCACACCCGAGCTTTATATGGGTGATGTTATCGGAGATTTGAATTCAAGAAGGGGAAAGATACAGACAATAAACAAAAGAGGCGCGGCACAGGTTATAAAAGCACTTGTGCCACTTAACGATATGTTTGGTTATGCCACGGACCTCAGGTCTAAGACGCAGGGCAGGGCTACATATACTATGCAGTTTTCCCATTATGAGGCGGTCCCAAAGGCAATATCAGAAGCAATCGTAGCAAAAGTGAAAGGTGAATAGGAGGAATAGGTTATGGCTAAGGCAAAGTTCGAGAGGGTAAAGCCTCATGCAAATGTAGGCACGATAGGGCATGTAGACCATGGGAAAACCACCCTTACTGCGGCTATGACGAAGGTTATGGGCTTTAAGGGACTTGCCA